>CAXBRZ010000166.1:0-6079 GCA_963978075.1 uncultured bacterium
TTTAATGATACGGCGACCACCGAGATCTACACTCTTTCCCTACACGACGCTCTTCCGATCTACCACTTTGTAGAGTCTGAGCGATTGATAGGGGCGGCAGAAGGCCACGGTTTTCAGCATGCCGTCGGCGGTCTCGCGCTTGGCCGGATCAACGTGGCCGCCCGTGGCCTAGGACTTGCGGAGGCGGCACTTTCGGACGCTGTTGCCTATGCGCGGGAAAGGTGCGCATTTGGAAAACCCATCGGCCAACATCAGGCAATCCAGCTCAAGCTTGCGGACATGGCGACGCGCGTAGAGGCCGCACGGCTGCTGATTGAACAGGCGGCTCGCAAGTACGACACCGGTGAACGCTGTGACCTTGAAGCTGGAATGGCAAAGCTTTTCGCATCGGAGGCCGGTGTTGATAACAGCCTTGAAGCGCTCCGGATTTTTGGCGGATACGGCTATTCTGTTGATTACGATGTCGAGCGTTACTATCGGGATGCCCCTCTCATGTGCATAGGAGAGGGGACGAACGAGATGCAGCGAATCATCATTGCGCGACAACTGATTGAGCGGGCCAACCCGTGAGCTTGCAGATCGGCGGTCCCCTCTCGGGCGTGAGGGTGCTGACGCTCGAAAATTTCGGTGCCGGTCCGTTTGGTTCGATGTATCTCGCCGATCTTGGTGCAGAGGTCATCAAGATCGAGAACCGGGACGTCGGTGGTGATGCCAGCCGGGGTATGGGTCCTTATCCGCTGGGCGAACACGACAGCCAGTATTTTCAGACCTTCAATCTGAACAAAAAAAGTTGCACGCTGAATCTTAAAAATCCGCTTGGGCGCAAGGCGTTCCGACGTCTGGCGGTCACGGCAGATGCGGTGATGAACAATCTCCGGGGTGACCAACCTGAATTGCTCGGTCTGCGGTACGCCGATTTGTCGGATATCAATCCCAAAGTGGTTTGCGCTCACCTGTCTGCGTATGGGCGGGACAACGAACGCTACGACTGGCCTGGCTACGATTACCTGATGCAGGCGGAGGCAGGATATCTGCATCTGACCGGCGAACCCGGTTCTCCGACAGCCCGGGTCGGGCTTTCCATGATCGATTTCATGACCGGCATTACGGGCGCCCTTGCGATTGTCGCCTCAGTGATGCGCGCGCGAGCTACCGGCGCAGGATGCGACGTCGATGTGAGCCTGTTTGACGTGGCCATTCATCAGCTGTCCTATCCTGGTATCTGGTACCTGAACGAGCGATTGCGTACCGAGCGCCAGCCCCGCAGCGCTCATCCCAATGCGGTCCCGGTCCAGCTATACCGCACGGCCGATGGCTGGATATTTCTCATGTGCATGACCGAGAAATTCTGGGCTGAACTCGTTGATATTCTGGCCGATGACTCGCTGCGTACGGACCACCGGTTTTTGACCATGAGCGACCGTAAACTGCATCGGGAGGTGCTGACGGAACGTCTGGACTCCTTACTGATGGCGCGGCCGACCGAGGAGTGGATGGGATTCTTCCGGTCCCGCCTGCCCGCTGCTCCCGTACTTGATCTGGCTCAAGCGCTTGAGAATCCCTACTTGAACCGCATAGGTATGGTGAGGAATGTGCCTCACCCCCATCGGGAAGATCTGCGTACCTTGAGTAGCCCGATAAAGATTGATGGTCGGCGCGCTGACTCGAAGGTTTGCTCCGCGCTGGGCGCCGATACGGCGGCAATCTTGCGGGATGCGGGAATGTCGGACGCAGAGATCGCCGTGCTCATGGCGAATGGTGCCTGTTGAGGAGTGACGCATGAAACTCGATGGCATCCGTGTTCTTGATCTTACCCAGTTCCTCCCGGGTCCTCACCTGACCATGACCATGGCCGATCATGGGGCAGACGTGATCAAGGTTGAAGCGCCGCCCTTGGGCGATCCGGGCCGCGAGATCGGACTGCGGCAAGGCGGGGAGACGGTATTTTTCCGGAATACCAATCGGGGCAAGCGCAGCATCCGTCTCGACCTCAAGCAGGAGGCGGATCGAAGCATCCTGTTGCAATTGGTGGATTGGGCCGATGTCTTGGTGGAATCCTTTCGCCCCGGGGTGGCGGAACGTCTCGGATTCGGGGTGGACGCCGTAAGGACGCGCAATCCCCGCATCGTCTATTGCTCCATTTCGGCATTCGGTCAATCCGGCCCTTATCGCGATGTGCCTGCACACGACCTCGCCATACAGGCACTCTCCGGAACGGTCAGCGTGAACCGGGGGCCAGATGATGCACCGGCCATGCCAGGGGTGCCGGCGGCGGATATGGCGGCGAGCCTGATGGGACTTTCCGCCATTTTGATGGCCTTGTTGCGGAGGGAGAAGACGGGCGTCGGTGACCATATAGATCTCGCCATGCATGATGCATTGGTCGCGTGGCTACCCAATGTCCTCGGCCCCGTCTTTGCCGAAGAGCGTGCGCCCATCCCCAAACACGAGCGTACCTGGGGGGGGTCTGCGTTCTATCAGATCTACGAGACGGCAGACGGACGACATGTGGTGCTGGGCGCTCAGGAAATCAAGTTCGTGCGCCGCCTGCTCGGTGAACTGGGACGGTCGGAATATGTGGCGCTGTGCGAGCAGGGGCCGGGTTCCCATCAGCAACCGGTCATCGAGTTTCTGCGCCAAACCTTCAAGACCCGCACTCGCGTGCAATGGGTGGACTATTTTGCAGGCATGGACGTCTCGTTTGCCCCTGTGAATACCCTGCTGGAAGCTCTCGATGATCCCCAGGTGATTGCCCGATCCATGGTGATGACCGATGAGATGGGCCATCGCCATCTCGGGGCGCCGATCAAGTTTGCCGATGAGCCTGCCTGCCCGACGTTGAGGATTCCCTCATTGGACGAGCATGGCTCTGAGATTCGTTCCTTTTTGGCCATGGCGTCTCCTTCGGCGCCCGGCAAGACCCTCGCTAATTGAAGGGGACGCAAGATGCCGCTTGTTAATCTCAATGATCACGAGATGTACTATGAAGTTCATGGCAGGGGAGAACCCGTGCTGTGCATGGGCGGATGGGGTACTTATTGCCATGGCGGCACCGCGAACCTTGCGCGCGGTCTGACGGACCGATATCAGGTCGTGATATTCGATTACCGCGGCATTGGCGATTCGACTGATGACGCGTCAGTGCCTGCCACCATGGCCATGCACGCCTCCGATGCCATTGCACTCCTAGACCATCTCGGTCTCACGAGAGTGCATCTGGTGGGTCTGGTTGGAATCGGTGCATGCGTCTGTCAGGAGATCGCCATGCGCCGGCCTGACCTGGCACGAAGCATGCTCAACATGGGCGCTTGGGCGCGGGTCGACGACTTCCTGCGTGACCAGTTGGAGATGTTCCGCTGGATTCACCGTGACGCGGGCTTCCTCGCCTTTCAGCTGGCGGTGTGTCTTTTGTCTTTCACACCCGAGTATTACAACGAAAACCGGGCGAGGCTGCTCGGTCCCCAGGGTGGTTGGCGGGAGCTCAATGGCCGATATCCTGCCCATTCCCGTCTGATCGACGCCTGCGTGTCCTACGACGCCGTCGATCGCCTTCATGCGGTCCGCTGTCCGACGCTGATCATTCATGCGGCACTGGATCAAGTGACCAGTCCGCGAACCACCGCAGTCATAGAGCGCGCAATCCCGGGCGCTGAGAGCATCACGTGGGCCGACGTCGCCCACGTTGTGGCGGGCAAGGAGCAAAAGGTCCGTTTTGCAAATACCCTGTTTGACTGGCTGTCCAGCCATTAAGGCGGTATCCCTTGCATTATCTTCCAGGCGTCGGCAAACCCTGCAGAAAGCGGCTGACCTGATCGTTCAGGAACGCCGCGTCCGTGGGGTTGCTGGCCGCGCCCGCGGTGTGACCCCACAGTGACGGAATGGGCTTGAAGATGACCGTGCCAATGTCCCGGCTCTCAAATTTCGCGTCTTCGACCGGGAAGTACAGATCCGTCTCTGAGGGCATGTAGAGCACCGGTACCCTGATCGACTGCAAGGCGCGGCTCAGGCTGCCACCAAAGCCTGGCGTTGTGCCGACGTCATGCCGCTCCCAGGTGCGCATCTGCAAGATCAGGTCGTTGGCGTCCGCGCCGGGAATGAAGTCATGTGAGAATCGTGCGAGCACCTGCTCGAACGTCGTGCCTTGCGGCCACGTGCTCTTCCAGAGTTCCTCCCGCCACCACGCCTGTGAAAAAAGCCAGGCGGCCCAGACAGTACCGAAGGCATCAAGTCCTTTATCCGGCTGTTGGGTGTAGTTGCCGCCGTTGAAAGTCGGATCGGCCATGATCGCGGAAATTTCGCTCTCCAGACGGACGACGCCATGTGGCCAGGTGCGGGCTGTCGCAGCAGTGACGACGATTCCGTCCGAGAAGTCAGGATGACTCACTGCCCACTGGAAGGCCTGCTGTCCACCCATGGAGAAGCCAATGACTGCCCGTAGGTGCGAGACGTGCAGTTCCTCCGTCAGAAGACGATACACCGCGGCGACATTGTCCCTGATCGTGGTGACAGGGAACCGTGGGCCATGAAAAGGCTCCGGTGTATTGCTCGGCGACGAGGAGCGACCATTGCCGAACAATTCGGTGGCGATCAGAAAGTAATGTTCCGGATCAAGCGCACGGTCCTTCCCGATCAGCCATTCGTATCCTTGTCCATCGGCCATGTAGTGAGAGGGCAGAAGGATGGCATTGTCACCCTGTGCATTGAGGTGGCCGTAGGTCACATAGCGGACCGTCGCGTGGGGCAGTACCGTCCCGTCTTCCAATTCCATTGAGTCGATGTTGAATAGCCGGGCTTCCTGTGCGATTGCACCTGCCGACGCTGTCGAAAGCAGGGCCGCGAGGGCCGCTTGGCAGCCCAGATTTCTGAGGAAACTAGTCATCGCGTAGACGAGCTTGGCGAGCATTGGCGCGCCACCTGGCGAGGGAGTGAGGTTTAGCACTTGTACCCAAAGATCGATAATCGCTCAATGCCAGAGCGACAGGCGAAAAAAAGGCCGCCCATTGAAATGGGCGGCCCAGTGCATTGAGATCCGATCGACTTAGAACTTGTACGAAACGTCCAGTCCGTAGCTCCGGCCCGGGGCGTCGTGGGCGAACGAACCGCCGAACTCAGGGGCCGGAATGACCTCCGCCAGATAGTGCTTGTCGGTCAGGTTGCGGCTCCAAGCCGTCACGCCCCACTGTTCACCCTGCACGCCCAGACGCGCGTTCATGATGGAGTAGGCATCGCGATACTGCTTGGCGAAGTTGCCCTGACCGAAGCCGGCCAGTGCGCCGAACAGGTTCGGAACGGTGTTGTCCTGCACCGGATGGAACCAGGTCTTGCCCAGCGCACTGCCGTCGAGGCGGGCGACCAGCGTCGTTCCACCCACGAACGGAATGTTGAGGTCGATACCGGCGTTGGCGGTGTACTTCGGCGCGTACGGCACAGCGTTGCCTGCCGTATACGGACGGCCCGCGTACTCGTCGATCTGGCTGTCGATCGCGCTGTAGCTGGCGAAGAGGCTGACGTAGCGCGACGCCTTCCAGCGCGCATCGATCTCTGCGCCCTTGACAGTGGCCTTGTCGAGATTCGTCACGACGCGCAGAAGTCCGAAGGGTCCAGCGAAGAAGTTGAAGAACTGCATGTTCTCAACCTTGGTCTGGAAAACCGCGGCATTCAGCGAGATCTTGCGACCGTAGAAGAAGGACTTGAAACCCGCTTCCGCAGACTTCGAGAGTTCCGACTTGTAGTCGTCCGCGACGTTGGACAGGCTGTGCACGGCGCCCGGTGTGGCGCAGCTCGCCGGGTAGAGCCCGTTGTTCTGGAACACGCTCGGGCCGAGGCAGAGGTTGCCATACCACTGATTGACAGTGGCGGCGCTGCCCGTGGAGTTGAACCCGCCGCTGCGGAAGCCGTAGCCGTAGGACGCGTACATCGAGAAGTCATCCGAAAGCTTCCAGTTCAGCGACAGCTTGGGCTGCAGCTGACTGAAGCTCTTCGAACGGCTGGGGATGCCGGTGGTCGCAAGCGTCGGGTCCTGGGTGTAGGCGGGGTTGATGTATGGCTGCGCACCACCCGTCCAGGCGGCTCCGAAGAG
>CAXBRZ010000167.1:0-6050 GCA_963978075.1 uncultured bacterium
ATCGTCGTGTGGTTCGACATTTCATAGGACGCGTGGAAATTCAGCAGCGTGTACGCAGGCTGGTAGGCGTCCGCGTTGTTCCACTCTGTGAAGTACACCTTGTCGGAATACACCGCCTCGCCGTGCAGCGACAACTCGCCGCCGGCTACCGGCGCACGGTATGTCAGGCCCACATGGCCGCTGAACTCTGGCGCATTGGACAGCGTGTTCCCCGCCAGCTGCACGGTCGAGAATCCCGTCCGGTAGTAGTTGTTCACAAAGTCCAGATATTTCGCATTCAGGTACGTCACCGCCAGATCGCCCGTCAAGGCGCTCGTGAGCTTGGCATGGGTCTCGTACTCGATACCGTAGTTGCGCGCCTTCGCAGCGTTACGCGTCTCGACGGTGCTGTCGGCATTCACGAAGCCGACCTGCAGATCCTTGTAGTTATAGTAGAACATCGACAGGCCAGTGAAGACCTTCTTGTCGGCGCTGGTGGTCTTGAAGCCGACCTCATACGAGGTAACGTACTCAGGGTTGATCACGGAGTTCATGCTGCCGATGTTGATGACACCGGACTTGAAGCCGCGCGTGACGCCACCGTAAACCAGCGAACCACCGTCGGTGTGGTACTCAAGCTGCGCTTTCGGGGTCACGGCATTCCAGCTGCGCTGCTTGTCGGTAGGCAACAACACACCCAGCGCACCGAACTCGAAGAACCCCGTACCCGCCCGCTTCTCGTTGTTGAACCGCGCACCGAGCGTGAGGTTGAGGTGGGATGCGATTTCTTTCGTGCCCTGCAGGTAGGCACCGTAGGCATCGGTCGTCACCGTACCTGACTGGTGATAGTTCGTACTGTCGAACGCGCTGCACGGAACGGCCGCCGCAGGATCAATCGGCGAGCAATGGCCGCCGAGAATGAAAGGCCCAAGGTTATACAGCGGCACCAGCACGCTGCCTGGGTTCTTCTCGTGGAAGAACATGGCACCTGCAAGCCAGTTGACGCCCGCGGACGTGGTCGAGAACGTGAATTCCTGACTGTAGGAAGTGCTCGACTCGTCGTAATTGTTCTGGCCGTAAAGGTGCGCGTCGGTGGCCGCGAGATCGTCACGGTTGAAGCGCGTGAAATCACGCCATGCGGAAACCGACTTCAACTCGAAATTGTCAGGCTTCCAGTCAATGATCGCAGTGACGCTGGAGCCGTGGCGCTTGTTGATGGCATCCTCGCGCGACCAGAGGTTACGCACATCGCCACCATGATCAAAAATCGTGGTGCCGCCGTAAACCGCAGCCAAGGTCAGCGGTGCGAAGGCTGTGCCACCAAAGTAGTGGAACGCGTAATTGTTGTCGTCTTCGTTGAAGTGATCAGCGATCACATCAATCACGACGTGGTCGGCCGCCTTGATACGCAGGCTGGCGCGCACGGCGTAGGCATCGCGGTCATCCACAGGATTGCCGGTGTATAGATTCTTCCCGTATCCATCGTGTTTTTCCCACTTGCCAGCCACGCGCAGGGACACGCGATCCGACAAGGGTCCGCCGATCGCGCCTTCGAGGATCTTTGACGAGTAATTGCCTAAAGTGACGTCGGCGTAGCCTTCAAGGGTGTCGGTGGGCTTCTTCGTGACAAGGTTTACAACGCCCGCCGTTGCGCCGCGGCCATAGGTGGTGCCCTGCGGACCACGCAGGACCTCGACTCGCTCAAGGTCAAAGAACCCAGTGAGTTGTTCCGCCGGACGGGCGATCTGGGCCTCATTCTGCAGGAAGGCCACCGCGCCGTCGGCGCCGAGATCGATCGAAGTGAGTCCGACGCCACGGATAAAGGCGCGGTTCACACCGAACTGGTTGCCGATCGACAGGTCCGGTACCGCGGAAGCCAGGTCGTTCACGTTCGAGATGCCACCGGCACCCAGGCCTTCCGATGTGATGGCCGTGATTGCCGCGGGCGTGTCGGCAATCGTGTCCGCTCGCTTCGTCGCAGTGACGACAATCTCCTCCAGAGTTCCACTTGTCTCGGCCGCTGCCGCGACGCTCGTGATGAGGACCGCACCGACGGCGATCGCCAGAGTCGAACGACAGGCGCGAACAGGATTGCTGGCAACAGGCATTGAACGAACCCCCTAAAGAACGGACACGACTAAATGAGCCCAGTCGGGCATTTCGTACTAGTGTTATACGAGTTCTTACTGCCAGTCAACATTTCGTGACAATTGGAATATTTAAGTGGCGCGCGGGCAACACGGGGCCCAGTGAGGGCATTTGACCCCCCGATGGAATCGCACCGAGAGCCAAGGCTGAGGGCTATCCCAGGTGAGGGCGGCAACTCCCCATTCATCCCCTGCCGACCAGTGGCACGGATGCGTCGGGACCCACGCCTTCAGTGGAAATGCCGAAACACGCCCACGCCAACCGTCATCGCATCATGTCCTGACGGCAACCAGTCATATTGGATCCGCACGGACCAGGGACGCTGGTCCCATTGCAATGCCGTGCCCACCGCAGGTCCCCATCGGTCCTGACGCGCAACCGCCTGCGCACAGTCGGGTCGGTCCGGCGCGCACTTTACATAAGGCAGCAGATAGCGCGCCTCGCTATGTACCCACCCCAGCCCGGCCTTCAGCAGCAGACTGAGGTCCCCCGAAAGAGGAACGCTGCGCACCGCCATGGCGCTTGCCTTCGTCGCCCCGCTGAGCGCCGGCGGCAACTGGTAGGCGGGACGCCTCTCCACCCTACCCATCACGTCGGCCTCGATCGCCCAGGTGGGGCTGAGGCGAGTCCCCAGCGTCACGCCTGCAGCACGCGCCGTCTGGGGCGACGCGTCTCCCTGCGGGGTTGCCAGAGAGGAGCGCACGGCACCGAGCTCAACCCCGATGTAGGGGTCCGGGAAGCCGGCATAGGCAGCCGTACACGCACCGAGAAACATCATCCCGAAAACCCAGCTTCTCACCCGCTCCTCCTTTCGCCGACACATGGCGCGCAACCCACATCTCGGGTGGACCGGCGAGGCGCCTTAAAAGTTCACCCGCCGAGACGTTCCCTCTGGCAGGCTGCCATGACTGACCGCAGCACCCCGTTATTCCGAACCCCATCAGGTTCCATGACCGCCATTCACGCCTACGGACTCTTCCTGCTGGCCAGCGTCGTTGTCAACCTCACGCCGGGACAGGACACGCTCTACATACTGGGCCGCAGCGTGATCGGAGGTCGCCGAGCAGGCACTGCTGCTGCACTCGGCATCGGCGCGGGCAACCGCTGCCCAACTGATCTCTACCATGTACGCGGGATTCTTAAAATTGGTCGGGACGGAGAGATTTGAACTCTCGACCCCTTGCACCCCATGCAAGTGCGCTACCAGGCTGCGCTACGCCCCGACCGGAGGCACGCCGCGGGAACCGCGACGCTGATCAACTTCAAAATTGTATATGACGGGGGTCTGGGTGACCACCGTTACGGCGTTCAGCGCCGAAGAGACTTGAGGAGGTCCTCGAGTTCGAGACGGACCTGACGCACGATCTGCTGGCTCTGGGAAACATCCTCACGCGCCTCTTCACCCGCAAGACGCTGCCGCGCGCCCCCGATCGTGAAACCCTGATCGTACAGAAGGCTGCGGATCTGGCGAATCACCAGAACGTCCTGACGCTGATAATACCGACGGTTGCCGCGCCGCTTGACGGGCTTCAGTTGCGGGAACTCCTGTTCCCAGTAGCGCAACACATGCGGCTTGACGAGACACAGGTCACTGACCTCACCAATGGTGAAGTAGCGCTTGCCGGGGATCGTTGGCAGTTCGGCGTTGTTACTTGGTTCCAGCATACGCTTCCACCCGTGCCTTCAGCTTCTGACCCGGACGGAACGTGACCACACGCCGCGCGCTGATGGGAATCTCCTCGCCGGTCTTCGGGTTGCGGCCAGGACGCTGATTCTTGTCGCGCAGATCGAAGTTACCAAAACCGGAGAGTTTCACCTGTTCGCCGCTGGACAACGCCAGACGCACCTCTTCGAAGAACAGGTCCACGAGTTCACGCGCCTCGCGCTTGTTAAGACCCAACTGGTCAAACAGCGCTTCTGCCATTTCTGCTTTTGTAAGTGCCATCGTTGAATCCCGTCTGCGGCCACTCAATCCCGGAAGGTAGCCTTAACATCCCTCTCCAGTCGCGCACGGACACCCGTCATGACGGCATCCACATCCGCATCCGTAAGGGTCTTGTTTTTGTCCTGTAAAATCAACCCCAAAGCCACGCTTTTTCGACCGTTTTCGATGCCTTTCCCTCGATAGACGTCAAAAACACGCAATTCGCGCAACAATCCTGTCACACCGACAGTAACAGATTCGCGCAACTGGTTGAAAGTCAGAGATTCGTCCACAACGACCGCCAGATCCCGGCGCACGGCGGGGAAGCGCGAAAACGCCTCGGACTTCGGCAACGGCGACTGGCACAGGGCGTCGAGTTCGACCTCAAAGAGCACCGGCGCAGCCGGCAGATCCAGCGCCCGCGTCACGGACGGGTGCAGCTCGCCGATCACGCCGACCACCCGGCCCTCTCGCAGTAGATGTGCGGTTTTTCCCGGATGCAGGCCGTCATATGTGCCGGCCCTGAAAGACCAGTCATCGGCACCGTTCAATGCAATCAAAGCCTCGACGTCCGCCTTCACGTCATAAAAATCCACGGCCTGCCTCGGCGCGCCCCATTGTTCCGGCTCGGCTCCGCCAAAAGCCACACCAGCAATACAATTAATCTCTTTTAATTCATTGCCTTGAGCGCAAAACTTCGCGCCGTGCTCGAACATGAAGACCCGGTCCTGTTGACGCCTCACATTGTCCCCGAGGCTCTTCAGCAATCCGGGCCAGAGCGAAATGCGCATCTCACCGAGATCCGAGGAAATCGGATTGGCGAGCGCCAACGCCGACTGCTCCGGGAACAGCAGGCGCTGCAACTGCGGATCCGTGAAGGTGTAATGAATGGCCTCGTGATAGCCACGATCGACCATCGCCATCACGAAACGCGCGGCCGGGATCTTCCCCTCCGCCACCGTCGCGGCACGCTGAGGCATCGGCGCATCAATCTCAGGAATCTCGTTGTAGCCCACCACCCGGGCCACTTCTTCGATGAGATCGGCTTCCTGCTGCAGGTCAAACCGCCAGCTGGGAGGCGTGACCAAGAATCCATCGGCCGTCGGCCTGACCGTGAGGCCGAGCGATGACAGGATCGCATCGGCCCGCTCCGCGGCGACCGGAATGCCGAGCAGGCGTTCGATCTGCGACGGGCGCAGGACGATCGGCGCCCGCTCAGGCCGATGCTCCGGAGCTTCCGTGATCACCAGCGGCCCTGGCGTACCGCCCGCCATGTCGAGCAGCAACCGGGTTGCACGGTTCATCGCCCGCTCGATGCCCTCGGCGTCGACGCCGCGCTCGAAGCGCTGCGATGCATCGGTGATGATGCCAAAGCGCCGGCCCCGACCCGCGACGGCAGACGGATTGAACCACGCCGCCTCCAGAAACACGTCGGTCGTGTCCTCCGCAATCCCGCTCTTCATACCGCCCATGACCCCTGCAAGACCGACGGGTGCGGCATCGTCGGCGATGACGAGCATGTCCTGCGCGAGGGCGATGGTGGTACCCTCGAGCAACTCCAGCACTTCGCCGTCGCGTGCCCAGCGCACGTGGATCGAGCCTGAGAGCCGACGCAGATCGTAGGCGTGCATCGGCTGGCCGAGTTCGAGCATGACGTAATTGGTGACGTCGATGAGAGGCCCGAGGCTGCGCTGGCCGGCGCCTTTCACCGCCACGTAGCGGCAATGCGGCAGCGTATCGCGCATGAGCTCGTACTCGGCAGTGCCGACCATCGGATCCGGATCGGGCACCACCATCAGGGTCGGACATTGAACCGCGGAGAGCTTCTCCGGAAAATATTCGCTCGCCATCAGCGGCACGAAACGCGCGAGATGCTCGACCGTGACGCCTTCCGCGGTATCGAGAAACCATTTCTGGTGCGCGGGACTTGCATCGCCGATGCGGTCGTGCATCGTCTCCGTCAAAAACTGACGCACGCCGCCCGCTGCAACGCGCGCGA
>CAXBRZ010000168.1:0-6002 GCA_963978075.1 uncultured bacterium
TCGATGAATTCCTTGACTTCGCGGCCCCGCTCGCCGATCAGGCCCACGACGATGACGTCGGCCTGGGTGTAGCGGGCCATCATGCCCAGCAGCACCGATTTGCCGACGCCAGAGCCGGCGAACAGGCCAATCCGCTGGCCACGGCCTACGGTCAGCATCGAGTTGATGGCGCGCACGCCGGTGTCCAGCGGCAAGCGCACAGGGTCGCGCTCCATCGCGTTGATGGGGCGGCGGGCCAGCGGCTCGCTGCGCACGTCCTTCAGGGGGCCCATGCGATCCAGTGGCTCGCCCTGGGCGTTCACCACCCGGCCCAGCAGGCCGCTGCCCACGGGCAGATGGCGAGTGCGGTCTTCGCTGCGACGCCACGGGTGGTTGGGGCGACCCAGCACCGGCGGATTGACAGGAATCGTGCGGGGCACCACGCGGGCGCCACTGGCCAGGCCATGCACCTCGGCCGTGGGCATCAGGTAGGCACGGTCACCGGCAAAGCCGACCACCGGCGTGTCGGGATTGCCGATCTTCGCACCGATGATGGACGGGAAGCCGTACCCGCACGGACCGAACAGGCCCGGGGCAAGGTACTTGCGACCCTTCTCAAAGGACGGATAGGCGTTGCCGATCGCACAGTTGTTGCCGATATCGGTCGAGATGATCGCATCCTTCGGCAGGCCGGCCACGATCGCACGCCACGCCTGACGCGGCGCCATGTGATCCGGCTCGCGCGTGCGACATGCGGCGTTCCAGTCCGTGCCCGGATCGTCGTCCTCGTGGTCAAGGCCGGCGAGTTCCGTGGCCCACGCGGCTTTTTCGGCCGCGATGGCCGCGCGGCGCTCGGACCGACCCGCATCGCCCGCGGTTGCGGAGAGCTGCGCGAGGATCTGGCGGGCCACCAGTTTCGAGTCACCGCAGATCGCGACAGCCACCGGCTTGGTCAGGCCGATGCGGTCGGCATTGATGTCGACCTGGATGACCTTCGCATTCTTGGGCCAATAGTCGAGGCCGTAGCCTGGCAGCGTCGAGAACGGATTGAGGCGGGTGCCAAGGGCGAGCACGACATCAGCCTGCGAGATGAGGCGCATGGCCGCCTTCGAGCCGTTGTAGCCAAGCGGACCCACGGCCAGCGGATGACTGCCCGGGAAGGAATCGTTGTGCTGGTAGTTGTTGCACACCGGCGCGTCCAGCTTCTCCGCAAGCTTCACAAGATCCGGAATCGCATGGCCGAGCACGACGCCGGCGCCAGAGAGTATGACGGGATTCTTCGCCGCGGACAGCAGTGCGGCCGCCTCGGCAATCGCCTTTGCACCGCCCTGCGGGCGCTCGAACTCGATCGCTTCGGGCAGGTTCACGTCGATGACGTGGGTGAAGTAGTCACGCGGAATGTTGATCTGCGCCGGACCCGACAGTCGCTTCGCCTTGCAGATCACCCGGTTCAGGACCTCGGCCATGCGCGAGGGGTCGCGCACTTCTTCCTGATAGCAGACCATGTCACGGAAGAGCGCCATCTGCTCGACTTCCTGGAAGCCGCCCTGCCCGATCGTCTTGTTGGCCGCCTGCGGCGTCACGAGCAGCATCGGCGTGTGGTTCCAATAGGCGGTCTTGATCGCCGTCACAAAGCCTGTGATGCCGGGGCCGTTCTGGGCGATCGCCATGGCGATCTTTCCGGTGGTGCGCGTGTAGCCGTCGCAGATCATGCCGCCGTTGGTCTCGTGGGCCACGTCCCAGAAGGTGATGCCCGCCTTGGGAAACAGGTCGGACACCGGCATGAACGCCGAACCGATGATGCCGAAGGCATGCTCGATGCCATGACGCTGCAGGACCTTAATGAACGCTTCTTCGGTGGTCATCTTCATAACGCGGCTCCCCCTCGAGGGTCAGTGTCAGTCTCGACTCAACGTCCCCACGGTGACTCCGCACAGGAGGTCCACCCCGGGGAAACTGCAAATCCAGGCCTGTCGGCTGCGCCCGCAGGACGGCCGTCAGGCCGACTTTGGACTCCGACGCATCCTACGGGCGCGGCGCTTGCGGCCGATAGAACCAGAGCGGCTGCAGGGATGGGTCCAGAGCAGGTCAGCGACCCGTGCGCCGCGCCAGCAACGGCGCGAGGCGGCGGACCCCCTCACGGATCCGGCTGCGGGGGATGGACGAGTAACCCAGGCGGAAACAGTTGAGGGGTGGCCGGTCTTCCATGAAGTGGACATCGCCCGGCTCGATGAGAATGCCCTCGCCGCGCGCCCGCTCGGCGAGTTCCCGCGCATCAAGGTCGGCCTCGCCCTCGAACCAGATGGACGATCCGCCATTGACGGGCGCGTGAGTCACCGGAAGGCCGAACTCCCGCACCGCCGAGGCAAGGATAAGCGCGCGCTCACGGTGGGCATCCACGAGGCGCCGGCTCAGGAGTTCGTAGTGGCCGAGCGCGATGAACTGGGCGATCGTGCGCTGCGTGAACGCACTGGGGTGACGGATGTTCAGGCGGCGCAGCGCCCGCAGTTCGGCAATCAGCGGAGCCGGGGCGACGATGTAACCCAACCGGATGCCGGGCGCGAAGGACTTCGACAGGCTGCCGACGTAAATCACCCGTCCGGCCCGGTCAAGGCTTTTCAGTGCCGGATTGGGCAGTCCCGAGAAGGTCGTCTCCGTCTCGTAGTCGTCCTCGATGATCAGGAAGTCATCGCGCTCGGCGCGCCGCAGCAGTTCGACACGACGGTCCACCGGCATCGTGACGGTGGTGGGCGCCTGGTGGCTCGGCGTCACATACACGTACCGGCAGGAACGAAGCGCCGTACCGACCTTGAGGCCCTCTGCATCGATCGGCAATGCCTTCAAGCGACGGGTGCGCAGGGAAAAAATGTTGCGGGCGTCCGGATACCCCGGGTTCTCGAGGCCCACGACAGTCTCCGCGTCGATGAGCAGATCGGCCAAAAGGTAGAGTGCCTGCTGCGCACCGATGGTCAGGATGATCTCGTCGGCTTCGGCCCAGACCCCGCGCAGCGGCAGCACCTTGTTGCGCAACTCCTCGATCAGCTGCGGATCGTCGCGCGTAAACAGGTCCTGTGCCCAGCTGCGCACCCCGCCCTTGAGCAGGACGTCCTGGCAGCAGGCCCGCCAGTCGGCAGACGGGAACAGGCTCGGATCCAGCTGGCCGTAGATGAACGGGAATTCGTACTGCTCCCATTCCGCAACCTTGGAAATGTTCCTTTGCCGGCTCGGCCGGACGCGCAGCCGGCTCCCCCACTCCACCGGGGCCCCACCGACCAAGGGCGCCGCATCGGCCACGGCCGGCCGCGCCGCGAGGGCCGCGGGATTGACGAAGTACCCGCGGCGCTCGCGCGCCTCCAGGTAGCCGTCATCGGCCAACTGGGCATAGGCGCCGACCACCGTATTGCGGGAAACACCCAGATGCTGCGCCAGTTCGCGGCTGGAGGGCATTGCCTCCTCCGCCGGGAGACGGCCCGAGGCAATGGCCGAGACTATCTGCGCCCGCAACTGTGCCTGGATCGTCAGGGGGCCTGACGAGTCGAGGTGAAAGAGCTGCGCCCACAGGGGCGCCTGCGAGGGACGGGACATCTCAGTGGAATCCGGCACGGGCCATAGGCGCTTCATCTTACCGGCTCGCGGCGAGGCCGGGGATGCACTTCGGCCGCGTTCCGGTCAGAATCCCCGAGACGAAACGAGGGGAGCTCCCGTGACTTACGCCGCGATCACCGGCTGGGGCAAGTGCCTGCCGCCGGCCGTCCTCAGCAACGAGGACATTTCAACCTTCCTGCCGACCACCGATGAGTGGATCCGTTCCCGCACCGGCATGGTCGAACGGCGGATTTCCCACGTTCCGGGAGTGGAACTCGCGATCATCGCCGCGCAGCGTGCCCTCGCCTGCGCCGGCAAGACCGGTGCCGAGGTCGATCTTGTGATCTACGGCAGCGTCAGCAACGACGAGGCGGTCCCGAACACGGCCTCCGGGGTACAGCAGCGCATCGGCGCGACCCGTGCCGCCGCCATGGACGTCAACACGGCCTGCACGAGTTTCATGTACGCCCTCTCGATCGGCACGGCCATGATCAAGACCGGTGTCGTGCGCAACGCGCTCATCATCGGCGTGGAACTGATCTCACGCTACATGGACTGGGACAACCGCAATGTCGCCGTCCTGTTCGGTGATGGCGCCGCCGCCATGCTGCTCGAGGCGAGCGACACCGAGACGGGCGTCATCCGGGAAAAACTGCAGTGCTACGCGGATGCCCGCCAAATCCTGCGGGTGCGCGGCATCGGCACCCAGTACGCATTGCAGGGCCTTGATTTCGGCCAGACCCGCTGGGACTTTGACGGACAGGAGATCTTCAAGAAAGCGGTCCGCGGGATGAGCGAGGCCTCGCTTGAAGTGCTCTCCGGCGCGGGCGTTGGCATCGACGATGTTGCCTTGATCGTGCCGCACCAGGCCAACCTTCGGATCATAGAGTCAGTGGCCAAGCACGCCGGCGCCCCCATGGAGAAGGTACACCTGACGGTGCACAAGTACGGCAACATGAGTTCGGCGACCGCGCCGGTCGCGCTCGTGGAAGCCGTGGAGGAAGGACGGGTAAAACCCCGCGACCTCATCCTGATGCCCGCCTTTGGCGGTGGCCTCACGCTCTCGGCGCACTTGTTGCGCTGGGGCGATAGGGTCACCCCGCTCGGCGCAAGCGACGCGCAGCTCCCGCCGTGCGAGAAGAGCGCGCTTGAGCTCGTCAATGAAATCCGCGCGCTCAAGGCCCGTGGCGCGGCCACGGCTGAGGTACTGGCCGACAGCAGTTTCAGCGAACAGCGCGGCTAGCGGTCGGCCTTAACCCGTGGTGTGCCGCTGCCGGCGGAAATAAAGGGCGGCGGCCGCGACACAGACCATGCCGGCCACGCTGATGGCGTAGGCGCTTTTCACGTACACCTCGAGCCAGTCCAGCGAGACAAGGCCGAAATTGCGCCAGATGAGCAAGGCCGAACTGCCGAAATAGCCGGCTGTATCGGCCACATAAATGAGAAAGCCTGCCGTGCCGACCCGTCCGCTCACCGCCACGAGGCGATCGAAGAGCATGGCATTGAAGGGCGTATAGGCCATGTAGAGCCCGGCGCCCGAGAGGATCATCCAGGTCACAGGTCCAAGGTAGCCGCAGCGAAAGGCCAGCGTCGATGCGCCGAGCAGCAACAGCCCGCCGAACACGACGCCATGGATCACCATCAGGGCGCGGGCATTGTCCTTGACGATGATGATGAGGCCGAGGACCACCAGCGCCAGTGCCGCCACCGGCAGTTCACTGGCGGTGAAAATCGCCACACCATCGCCACGGCCAAGCGCCAGCCAGAGTTCTGCCGCGAAATTGTCACGAAAATCGCGCAAGGCGGTCGCAAAGACGTAGGTGACGACCAACAGCAGGATGCCAAGGCCGTACTGGCGCAGGAACGCCGCACGCGCCCGCCCGTCCATCGGCACACGTTTCACGCGTGCGGCCTCGTCCGCCGCCGTCGGGGGCGGCAGTGCCGCGAGTAGCCAGACCGAAAACAGCAGCAGCGGAATGAACAGGCTGCCGGTCGCCGCAGGCATCCAGGACACCGGCACATGGAAGTCGGTCATGAGCCATTTGCCGACCGACTTCACGGCCCCGGAGGAGACGATGAAACTGGCACAGACGACGGCCCCGAGCACCTCCGAGGTCCGCCGACCCTCCATGAAACCGAACACGAGACCCCAGATCATCCCGAGCGGCAGACCGTTCAGGAACAGGAACCCGACGTTCCAGGGCGCCGGCACCAGAGCGAAGGCGATCAGCGAGGCCCAGGCGCCGGCGATCAGCGCAACAATCGCCAGTGGACGGCGCGCGGGCGGCAGTTCGGAGACCACCTTGATACCGATGAATTTCGACACGGCATAGCCAAGGACCTGCGCGAGGACCAGCGCGATCTTGTAGTCGAGGGCAAAGTCCCAGCCCGCCACGTGGCCATAGGTCGCCACCGAAAACGGCTTGCGAAACGCATAC
>CAXBRZ010000169.1:0-5973 GCA_963978075.1 uncultured bacterium
AATGGCACAGCGCACATGCTTCAGATCGCCACCGAACAGAATCACCCCACCACGATCATCAACATCAGCAAGAAACATGCAAACACAGACAACCACACCGCCCTTGAGCTCGCGGCGAGCACTGTATGTGTCTCTGGAGAGCATAGTCGACCTGAGGATTACGAGCCTATCGAGGAACTTCCCTGAGGAGGCCGGCAGGTTACTCGCCTCCCCAGGCTATTACACCCGGATCTACGACGAGTTTCACGTAGAAGAGCGAGAAGGCGACACCCTCAAGCGCAGACTCCTCTTGAAGCTCGAGGACTTCAACAAGCTCTACGAGCAAGTCAAGTCCGAGCCCATGACCGACACGATCCCGACCAAGGCCTCGCAGGTGTTCTCGACCGCGGATGACAACCAGCCGGCCGTGACCATCCATGTCCTGCAGGGTGAGCGCGACCGTGCGCACGACAACAAGTCGCTCGGCCGCTTCGACCTCACCGAGATTCCGGCGGCGCCGCGCGGCGCTCCGCAGATCGAGGTGACCTTCGACATCGACGCCAACGGCATCCTGCACGTCTCGGCCAAGGACAAGGGTACGGGCAAGGAGCAGAAGATCGTCATCAAGGCCTCCTCTGGCCTGTCCGAGGACGAGATCAAGCGCATGGTCGCCGACGCCGAGGCGCACGCCGCCGAGGACAAGAAGTTCCGCGAGCTTGTGGACACCCGCAACCGGGCCGATGCGCTCGCGCACCAGGTGGACAAGTCGCTCAAGGATCTCGGCGACAAGGTCTCCGGCGAGGATCGCGCCAAGGTCGAGGCGGCGCTGTCGGACCTCAAGACGGCGATGTCGGCCGACGAGAAGGAGGCGATCGACGCGAAGGCGCAGGCCCTCTCCGCCGCGGCAGGGGATATCCTGCAGCGGGCGCAGGCCTCGGGAGCCGATGGCGCGGCCCCCGGCGAAGCGGGATCCGCAGGCGCGTCGGCCAAGGACGACGTGCTGGATGCCGAGTTCGAGGAAGTGAAGAGCAAGGACTCCAAGGGCTGAAAGCCTTAGAGTTCGGGCGGACGAGACCGCCGCCGCAGACGGACGCGTCTGCGGCGGTTTTTCGGTTTAGAGGGTGGTGGCATGGCCAAGCGCGATTACTACGAGGTGCTCGAGGTGGCGAAGACCGCCTCGGAGGCCGATATCAAGAAGGCTTACCGCCGCCTGGCAATGAAATACCACCCGGACCGCAACCCGGGGGACGCTGCGGCCGAGGACTCCTTCAAGGAAGCAAAGGAAGCCTACGAGATGCTCTCCGACCCGCAGAAGCGGGCGGCCTACGACCAGTTCGGTCACGCCGGTGTGAACCAGCAGGGCGGTGCGGGCATGGATCCGGGCGAGGCCTTCGGCGACATCTTCGGCGAAGTCTTCGGCGACATCTTCGGTGGCGGCCGCCGCGGCGGCGGGCGTCAGGTGTTCCGCGGTGCGGACCTGCGTTACGAACTCGAGCTTGAACTCGAGCAGGCCGTGTTCGGTCACAACAGCGAGATCGACATCACGACGCTGGTCGAGTGCGAGCCGTGCGGTGGCAACGGCGCGGCGAAGGGCACGACCCCGAATCGCTGCAGCACCTGCGGCGGCACCGGCCAGGTGCGCATGCAGCAGGGTTTCTTCGCCGTGCAGCAGCCCTGCAGCCGCTGCAAGGGCCGCGGTACGATCATCGAGTCGCCTTGCGACCACTGTTTCGGCCACGGGAGGGTTCGCAAGTCGCGCACCCTGCAGGTGAAGATTCCGGCCGGGGTCGACACGGGCGATCGCATCCGCCTCACCGGTGAAGGCGAGGCCGGACGCAACGGCGGCCCTCCGGGGGACCTCTATGTGGAAGTCGCTGTCAAAAAGCACGCGATTTTCGAGCGCGAGGGTGCGGACCTGTCCTGCGAGGTGCCTGTCACGTTTACGACGGCGGCCCTCGGCGGCGAGGTGGAGGTGCCGACGCTCGAGGGCAGCGCCAAGATCAAGGTGCCGGCGGAAACCCAGTCGGGGCGCATGTTCCGCTTGCGTGACCAAGGCGTGAGGCCGGTCCGCGGTGGTGGGCGTGGCGACCTGTACTGCCGCGTCGTGATCGAGACGCCGGTCAACCTGTCGAGCGAACAGAAGGACCTGCTGCGTCAGTTCGAGGCTACCCTGAGGGGCGATCCCAGCCGGCACAATCCCCGCGAGTCGTCCTGGCTCGATGGCGTCAAGAGTTTCTTCGGATCATCATGAAGACCAGTGCACCCATTCAAGTCGCGCTGTACGGTGCCACCGGCCGCATGGGGCACTGCCTCGTCCGTGCCATGCATGACAGCACCGACTATCGCCTCGCGCTGGCGGTGGCCTCGGCGACGAGTCCGCTGGTCGGCACGGACGCCGGCTTGAGTGCCGCGATGCCCGCACCGGCCGGCGTCCTGCTGCAGTCGGATCCTTCGACCGGCCTCGGGTCCGTCGACGTGGCGGTGGATTTTTCCCTCGCGGGTGCGGTCGAATCGCACGTCGCCGCCTGCGTGAATGCCGGCATTCCGCTGCTCGTGGGCACGACGGGGCTGGACGCCAAGACCCTCGAGGCCCTCGACGAGGCGAGCCTCAGGATTCCGGTCCTGGTGGCCGCCAATACGAGTCTGGGCGTCAATTTGATCGCGCAACTCATTGAAAAAGCAGCGCAAGCGTTGCCCAAAGATTACGACATCGAGGTCTTCGAAGCCCACCACCGCTACAAGGTGGACGCACCGTCCGGCACAGCACTGCACCTGGGCGCGGCGGCCGCCCGCGGCCGTGGCGAGCCATTTGGTGCGGTTGAGGACGACCGTAGTGGCGCAAGGCGTGCCGGTTCCATCGGCTTCTCGGTCCTGCGCGCGGGCGATATCGTTGGCGAGCACAGCGTGTACTTTGCGGGCCCCGGCGAGCGGATCGAGATCACCCACCGGGCGCACGACCGGATGACCTTCGCCTATGGGGCCCTCAGGGCCGCCGGCTGGCTTGCGGGTCAGTCGCCGGGTCGGTACCGCATGTCGGACGTTCTCGGTCTGGGCTGAGCGCGCCCTTTAGCTCGGGCCTACCCAAGAAAATGCTGCGCGAGCAGCAGGTACAGGGGAATTCCGAGCAACAGATTCAGCGGAAACGTGATCCCGAGCGAGAGCCCGAAGTAGAGCGGAGGGCGGGCTTCGGGAATCGCTTCCCGCAGGACGGCCGGCACGGCGATGTAGGAGGCGCTGGCTGCGAGCACCATGAGCAGTGCCCCATTCCCAGGCGTGAGATGCAGGAGGCCCGCGAGGGCCAGCGCAGTTCCCGCGTGCACAAGGGGCGCTGCAACAGCGTAGGCGATGAGCCAGCGCGACGTGCCCCGCAAAGAAGGCAGGTTCCGCGCTGTGAGCAGCCCCATGTCGAGCAGAAAGAAGGCCAACATTCCCTTGAAAAGGTCGCCCGAGAAGGGTTGCATGGCCGCCTTGCCGGCGTCGCCCGTCAGGATGCCGACTGCCATGGCGCCGAGGAGCAGCAGTTGCGCACCGTCGGTCAGGGATTCGTGCAGCGTCTGCCGAAGGCCGTGCGGAGGAGCGCCCGTCAGGGCCTTCTGCTGCCGATGCCTCAAAGTGTTGGCGGCCATCACTGCAATCAGGATGGCAGGTGATTCCATCAAGGCCATTGCGGCGGCCATGTGACCGCCGTACGCGACACCGTGGTGTTCTAGGGTCTGCACCGCCGTGACAAAGGTGACGGCACTGACCGAGCCATAGGTGGCTGCAACGGCGAGGGCATCAAACCCGGACAGGACGCGCCGCAACATGACGAACCCGAGCAGTGGAACGAACAAGGCGAGCATCACTGCGGCGGCCAGGCTCGTGGCGACCTCCGACGTCACGCCCGAGTGGGCGAGGGCGAATCCGCCTTTCAGTCCAAGGGCCATCAACAGGTAGAGCGACAGAAAGCGGGCGATGGCGGGCGGGATCTCGAGATTTGACCGAACAA
Source organism: uncultured bacterium (assembly GCA_963978075.1). Lineage (GTDB taxonomy): Bacteria > Pseudomonadota > Gammaproteobacteria > Steroidobacterales > Steroidobacteraceae > CAIKZZ01. Next base: position 3,968 of record CAXBRZ010000169.1, read on the forward strand.
GGCCGGCAAACAGGCCAAACAGAAAGAAGAGGATGGCTGGGTCAAGCAGAGTGCGCATTGGGCACCTCCCGGCCGCGCAGACTATGGTGATTCAAAAATAAGATAAAATCGATTTATCAGTTGTTAAAAATCAGTAAAAACCTATGTATTTAACTTTCCGTCAACTTCGCCTGATCACGGCGCTGGCCGATACCGGCAGCGTGACCGGCGCCGCGCGCGCGTTGCATGTCACCCAACCGACCGCCTCAATGGCGCTGAGGGAGATGACGGAGGCGATCGGACTGCCACTCTATGAGGTTGTCGGTCGCAAGGTGATCCTGACCGAGGTGGGCGAGGCACTGGTCGCGACGGCTCGCCAGATGACGGTCGCGTGGGGGCTGTTCGAGCAGACCGTGGATTCGCTGAAGGGTCTCACGCGAGGCAAGCTCAGGGTAGCGGTGGTCAGCACCGCCAAGTATTTCATGCCTCGCCTGATCGGTGCGTTCTGCGAACGACATCCGGGCATCGACATCTCACTTGAAATACATAATAGAAACGGGATCTTACAGAGGATTAACGGAAATTTAGATGACCTCTACATCATGTCTCAACCCCCCAGCGGCGCAGACCTTGATGACACGGTGTTCATGGACAACCCTTTGGTGCTGATCGCGCGGGCGGGTGATCCCTTGGCGCTGGCAGGGCGTATTCCTCTGGCGCACCTGCAGGAGCGACGCTTCGTGTTGCGGGAAGTCGGATCCGGTACGCGGATGGCGGGCGACCGCTTTTTCAAGGCGCGAGGTTTTCGGCCTGACGTCCGCCTGCAACTGGGTAGCAACGAGGCGATCAAGGAGGCCGTCGCGGGCGGTCTGGGTCTTGGCGTCGTGTCGCGGCATGCATTGCACGGGCTCTCCGGCGAGCATGGGGTGGTGACGGTCGACGTCGACGGGTTTCCCATTCGCACCCAGTGGCACCTGGTGCACCGGGCACGCTCCCGGCTCTCCCCGGTGGCGACGGCCTTTCGGGCCCACCTCCTAGCGATGTGCGCGGCGGAGTTCCCGCCGCCGGATGCGGCAGTCTCGCGACCGTCAACGGAAGGAGCCAACTAGGGACTCCGATACCGTCGGTGCGACCCAGCCCCGACTGGTGCGAAGGAGCACGGTGCCGTAGAATGCCTTTCCGGATCTACATCCACGCGTAACGACCGAAGCGGGCGGAGTCTCAAGAAGGCTCCACCCGCTTTGCACATCTGCGCCCCACAGGGGATGACGGTGTGCTCCGCGTGCTGCCTGCCTCGGGAGAAGAGCCGTTGACGACGCCTGCTGTACTTGCCCTTGAAGATGGCTCCGTATTCAGAGGGATCTCGGTCGGCGCTGCCGGCCAGACCGTCGGCGAGGTCGTGTTCAATACGGCCATGACCGGCTATCAGGAAATCCTCACCGATCCGTCTTATACCCGGCAGATCGTCACCCTGACGTATCCGCACATCGGCAACTACGGCACGACCCCGGAGGACATGGAATCCGGCGGCATTTATGCGGCCGGTCTCGTCATCCGCGATCTGCCGGCATTGCATTCCAGCTGGCGGGCCGCCGAGTCGCTCGGTGATTTCCTGCAGCGTGGCAACACGGTGGCGATCGCCGACATCGACACGCGCCGCCTGACACGCATCCTGCGCAGCAAGGGTGCCCAGGCCGGCTGCATCCTCACCGGGGATGAGATCGATGTGGAAGTGGCCATCGCTGCCGCGCGTGGTTTCCCGGGCCTCAAGGGCATGGACCTCGCCCGCGTGGTGACGACCGGCGAGTCCTACCAATGGAACGAAGGCACCAACTGGACCGGTGAGGCGCCGCGCCCGGCGCGTCCCGGCAGCCGGCTGCACGTCGTGGCCTATGACTACGGCGTGAAGCGCAACATCCTGCGCATGCTGGCCGACCACGGTTGCCGTGTGACGGTGGTGCCGGCGCAGACGAGTGCTGCCCAAGCGCTGGCGCTCAATCCCGACGGACTCTTTCTCTCCAACGGGC
>CAXBRZ010000170.1:0-5962 GCA_963978075.1 uncultured bacterium
CATACCGGCGGTTGGCGAGTACGTCATTCCAGCGCTCCTGGGCGGGCCGGACAATCTGATGATTGGCCGCGTCCTATGGGACGAATTCTTCGGCAACCATGACTGGCCCGTGGCATCGGCAGTCGCTATCGCGTTTCTTGTGCTGCTGGCCGGCCCGATAGCGATCCATCAGTATTATCGCGTTCGGCAAGAGGACTACTGATCATGGAGCAGCGCATGCCTCTGCCGCTTCTCTCCGTGCTCTGTCTCGGGATCGCTTTTCTTTACATTCCGATCCTCGTGCTCATCGGATACTCGTTCAATGCGTCTGCGCTGAGCAGTGTCTGGGGCGGATTTTCCACGCACTGGTATGCCGCCCTTCTGGACGATGCGCCGATCCGCAAGGCAGCCCTGCTGTCACTGCAGATCGCCGTCGCCAGTTCGACGGCAGCCGTGATCCTTGGTTCACTCGCCTCCATCGCGCTCGTGCGATTCCGGCGTTTCCATGGCCGTTTTCTGCTGGCCGGCATGATCAATGCGCCTCTCGTCATGCCGGAGATCATCACCGGCATTACCCAACTGCTCCTGTTCGTGTCGATGCTGCAGTTGCTGGGCTGGCCTGCGCGTGGCATGACGACGGTCATCTTGTCGCACGTCGCATTTTGTTCGGCGTACGTGGCGGTGACCGTGCAGTCGAGGCTGCAATCGGCGGATCTCAGTCTTGAGGAAGCCGCCATGGATCTGGGTGCGACGCGCACCCGGGCCTTCTGGGACGTCACTCTGCCAATCATTGCTCCGGCGCTGCTTTCAAGCTGGCTCTTGTCGTTCACCCTTTCCCTGGATGATCTCGTCATCTCAAGCTTTGTGTCCGGGCCACGCTCCAGCACGCTGCCAATGCTGATCTATTCCAAGGTGAAACTCGGCGTCAGCCCGGATGTCAACGCGATGGCCAGCCTGATGATTGCCGCCGTCGGCAGTTGCGTGCTGGTGGCGGGCATCCTCCTGCGGCGCGCCGAACGTCGGCGACTGGCTGAAGAGCAGGCAGTTGGCGGTTGAGAGGGTTTCAGGGCCCGGTCGTGAAAATGGGATCGTGGGCAGGGCGCAGGAAAATCTCGCGCACCATCGGCTCGAACGTCGACAGCGGTTCGCTCGGATAATCAGGATCAAACGCCGCCTGGTCCCAGCGTTCGCAAAAATTCACGCAAGCGGCATACCAGGGGTGATCCTTGAAGCGGTCCCGCCCATTGCGGTTCTTGTCGAAATGGTGGGCAAAGTAATAGCTCTGGAATAGTCCGTGTTGCTGGACCACCCAGGTGACCTCGGCGCGCACATAGGGTTTCAGGATGGCCGCCGCAATGTCGGAGTGATTGTACGGCGAGAGATCATCCCCAATGTCGTGGATGAGAGCGGCAACGACGTACTCGATGTCTGCGCCGTCACGCAGGGCGCGGGTGGCACTTTGCAGGCTGTGTTCGTATCGACTCACCGGGTAGCCGCCCATCCCATGCGCACCATCCAGCCGCTGCAGGCTGTCCAGAATCCGTTGGGGGAGATTCAGGCAGTAATCGTGCTCGTGCCGTGCAATGAGTTCGTAATCGGCACGTGTGCCGTCGATCATCTGGCGGAACCGGGCTACTTCGGTCATGGCGTGACTCCGAATCAGCAATGCAGGATGTAATCAGCAGCCTTCTCGGCCACCATGGTGACGGGCGCGTTGGTGTTCCCGGAAGTGACGGTCGGGAATACAGAGGCATCGACGACCCGCAGGCGATCGAGGCCGTGCACCTTCAGTTGGGGATCAACGACCGACGTTGCGGGATCGGGTCCCATCTGTAGCGTGCAGGAGGAGTGATAGACCGTGCCTGCGCGCTGGCGGAAGTCCGCCAGAACAGCGGCATCCGAGTTCACGTCGGGACCCGGCAGGTACTCACGCTCGGTGATGGCGCGCAAGGGGCCGGTGGCCGACAGGCGCCGCAGGTAACGTGCCCCTTCGTAAACGTCGTCGATATCTTCCTGGGTGGCGAGGAAGGAGGCGTGGATGACCGGAGGCGCCATCGGGTCCGCCGAACGAATCGATACCGAGCCCCTGCTGGTCGGCCTGCACGTGTTGAACGAGATCAGGAAGGCTGAAAACGGGTCGGCATTCGCAAGCGTCTTGGGTTTGATGGAGCTTGCCGTGTAGGTCAGGGGATTGAAATACAGCTGCAGGTTCGGCCGCTCGAGATCCTCGCGCGTGCGTACGAAAGCCCCCGCCTGATTGACGCTGCGACCGAGCGGTCCGCCGCGGTTCCATGCCCAGTGGAGCGCTGCCTTGACCTTGCCGAGGAAAGGATTCAGGTCGTTGTTCAATGTGCGCTGGTTGCACCGGTAGTAATACGACACGGCAACATGGTCCTGCAGTCCCTTGCCGACGCGTGGCTGATCCAGCACTGTTTCGACGCCATGTTGCGCGAGCACTGCTGCGTCACCGATGCCGGAGTGCAGCAGGATCTTCGGCGAGTTGATCGCGCCGGCGCACAGGATGACCTCGCGCCGCGCTTCGGCAACCATTCGGTGTCCGCCACGGACATACTCCACCGCCCGGGCCTCGCGGTCGCGCAGGAGTATGCGCGTCACATGCGCGTGGGTTTCGACGGCGAGGTTCCCTCGTCCCTGCGCGGGGCGCAGAAAGGCGGTCGCGGAAGAGACTCGCCAGCCCTTTTGCAGGGCAAAGTCCCACGTTCCCGACCCTTCGAGACGCTCGCCATTGAAATCATCGTTGCGTGGCACGCCCAATTCGTCGCAACCGGCAAGAAAGTTCTCGCAGATCGGATGGGCGACATTCCGGATGCCCGAGACGTGCATGGGGCCCCCGGCGCCGTGATAGGCGTTGGCTCCCCGCTCGTGGTCTTCGCTCTTGAGAAAATAGGGCAGCACGTCCTGATACGACCAGCCGGTATTCCCAAGGGCAGCCCAGTCGTCGTAATCGCCTGGATGGCCGCGCATGTACACCATGGCATTGATCGAACTGGACCCACCGAGCACCTTGCCCCGCGGGCAGAAGCCCCGCCGCCCGTCCATGGTGGCGTCTGGCTCCATTTCATACATCCAGTTGAACTTCGGATGACGGAACGTCATGCCGTACCCCACCGGTACCTGTATCCACGGGCTTCGGTCAGAGCCGCCCGCTTCCAGCAGCAGGACGGAATAGCGGCCATCCTCGGACAAGCGGGCCGCCATGACGCATCCGGCCGTACCGGCACCGATGACGACGTAATCGAATTGGGACACGGGACACTCCTCCGTCGCCGGGCCGACTGCAGACACCGCAGAGGGCGCGCGCAGGCCATGGCCATCCTGCTAGTCTACCGCTGCCCGACCGCGGATGCTTTAGGCAACCACCGAAGGGCTGTCTGACCGAGGGCCCGTCGTGACGATGAAAATCGATCTTCGCAAATTGCCACCGCTCAACGCGCTGAAAGGATTCGAGGCGACGACCCGTCGCCACAGCGTCCGCGAAGCGGCAGACGAGCTGTGTGTGACCCATCCTGCGGTCAGTCACCAGATTCAGTTGCTGGAAAGCGATCTGGGTGTGCAGTTGTTTTCCCGCGAGGGTCGTACGATCGCGCCGACGGCCGAAGGGAGGCAGTTTTACGGCTACGTACGCCGTGCTCTAGACACCCTGATCGAAGGTGCCGAAACCCTGCGGCGCTCGCGGGTGGAGCAGCCGCTTCGGGTGCAGACCTATGTGACGGCCTCCATCCGCTGGCTGGCGTCCCGTATTCCTGCCTTCCAGGCCGCCCACCCCGACATCCGCCTGCAACTGTCGACCTGTGCCGTGGAATGGGACTTTGACGAGACGCTGGGTGACGTGGGGCTCGTCTATCGTGAGGCGCCCCCGGGGCCGGAATTCGAGTGGGTTCCGCTGTTCGATTACGCCCTATACCCGGTCTGCAGCCCCTCCCTGCGCCAGCAAATGCCGCAGCACCCCACGCCCACCGACCTGATTGGCCTGCCGCTGGTGGTCGTCTACACGGAAACCCGTAACTGGGACATCTGGTTCCAGGGGGCTGGCATCGATTACCTGCCCGATAGCCGGATTGTGGTGGACACCGAAGCGATGGCCCTGCAGATGGCGCTGGACGGCACGGCCGTGGCGCTCGTGAATGGACCATTCGCGAGCGACGACTTGAAGTCAGGACGATTGGTGCAGCCGATCGACCACGTGGTGAGTTGCCCAGGAGCCTGGGGGCTCATATGCCGCCGAGATGCACTGGAAAATTCGAAGGTGCAAGCGTTCATGCAGTGGTTTGGTCAGGCAGGACCGACCTGAGTGATCTCGGACATCTGCGCCCCTTAATGCGACCTCAATTGAGGTCAGCCAACGTTTTCAATTGATAGCGCAAATTCGGTAGCCTCGCCTGACTCCCCGAGTCGGTGGGCAAGTGACCTGCGAGAGACAGATTGAATTCTGGATTGGCGAGCAGGCTCCTCAGCGACTCGCCTATGTACGTTCGAACTTCCACAGGTGCGCAACGGACTTCGCTCTCGATCTCCGGTCGCCCATCAATGACTGTTATAAAATCCTCAAGGTCATGGCTTGCGAGGAAATCCGCCCGTCCACGGTCGGCAAAAGCGTCTAGTTTCGTAGCCAAAAATAACGGTGCAGTGATCAACTGGATGCACCGGTCTGATTGAAGTTGGTAGCGCTGCGCCGTTGCGACGGCCAGTGCGTACCATCTATTGCTGAATCCAAGGATTTTGGAGTCTGCCGGCACCACGTCTAGCTGCAGACCGTCACTGAACCATCTGCAAATCGGCGACTGTGAATCCGCGGCTTGATAGAACCCCTTTGCCACAAGACTCGCGGTGATCTTGTAATAATCCACTAGCGTGGCTACCTGCGTGACAACGTCGACATCGATCGTGACGCGAATGGCCTGGGATCGGAGGCTCGTGATGAGCAGGCCCGTGGCACATCCCCCGACGAATACGAATTTTTCAGCCAATTCACCAAGACGCTCGACGGTGGCAATCAACAGGGCACGGTTCGCCTCAGCACCGATGTCTTGATTACTCATCGCAGGCGTTGCTCGAGGTGTTCCGCCGCTAGCGCGCGTTCGCGCGCCTGACCCATCCGCAGCGCATCGAAGAGCGCCAGCAACGCGTAGAGACTTGGGTCCTCCCGGACCGCTTCCGGCACGCGGGGATAGAGCGGCAGGACGCTTTCGCCTCGCTGTTGGCCCGAAGGGCATGGCCACACCGGAAGCAGGTCTCCCGTTGCAACCAGCAAATTGTTCAGCGGGGGCGCTGAATGGGCGGTGGGCATGCCGATCGTGATTTCGCCGCGGATAGCGGGGTACGCGAAAGCGGCGCCATTCAACAGGAACATCCGAAGTGACGGCAGAATTGGCAGAACCTGTCCATCCAAGGGCCCGGCAAGTCGCGCTGCAATGAGTCTCTGCGTCGCGGCGTGGGCTTCAAACGGCGACAGCCGCAGAGATCGGCCTAGCTGCGCAAAACTGAGCCGTTCGCCTTCTAGGAGATGCAACTTCAGCGCGACAACAAGATCCTGCGGTTTCAGGGTCCATTGTCGGTGAGATGCGCGACGCAGCGCGGCAGACGCGCCGAGATAGGAACTTGATTTCATTTGCTATATGCAAATAGCATATACTCTGGACGATCGTCAACTGGTCGTTGCGCATAGCGGACATCCCCCGGCCCCTGATGTCCGGATCCCCTCGGCGGCCACCTGGGCGGCGAGCTCGGGGCTGGCCTCGGGTACGCGCGCACGCACGATCGCGATCGCCTGCTGCACGGAATCCGTCTCGAGACGTCGGCCGAAGCCGCCGCCAATGTACTGGTTGTGCACCGTGATCTTCTCGGGTGGAAGTCCGGTGAGTTTCGCGGCCACCGCCACCACGAACGTCGGCACCTGCGTGCCGACCCAGATCTCGCAGGCCTCCTTGCGCACCGAGACGACGGTGTTCATCGGTTCCATCGT
>CAXBRZ010000171.1:0-5950 GCA_963978075.1 uncultured bacterium
AGGGATGGGGGAACCGCCGCCAACGGGGAGAGGGCGGAGCCATCGGACTCCCAGGAGTCCTTCCAGCCGAAGATGAGCGCATGTCCATCGAGACTGCCAATCGTAACCGCGTTGCTCTCCCGCTGGACCGCCACGGTTTCAAAGCGCCGGTCCCGATAGCGGATCACCTGCCCCTTGGACTGGCCAGCCCAGAGGTCGCCGGTCTTTTCGTCATAGGCGGTGATATAGCCGCGGACTCCGTATTCCGCTCCGGCATTGCCAATGATGACGCGGTTGCCGGCGATGAGCGGGGCTCCGGTGACGGTATAGGGGCGCTTGCCCTCGACGGTCGAGACGGTCCAGATCGGTTTGCCGCTGCGGGCATCAAGGGCAATGAGACGTCCGTCCAGTGTGCCGACAAAAACGCGGCCCTTGGACACGGCCACGCCGCGATTGACCACATCGCAGCAGACGTGGATCGCTATTTTTCCAGGGACCTTGGGGTCGAACTGCCACAGCAGTTTGCCACTTGCCGCATCGAAAGCCTGCACCTTGCTCCAAGCACTGGTGGAGTACATAACGCCATCGATGACAACAGGCGTTGCCTCCTGCCCTCGATGGGTGTCGAGGTCGTGAAACCAGACCAGTCGAAGACGGCCGACGTTGTGCTCGTCGATCAGTGACAGCGGGCTGAACCGGGTTTCGCCATTGTCGTGACCGACCACCGGCCAGTCCCCTGCAGACGGGGCAGTCGCGTAGGCGCTGCACAGCGCCATCAGAGTGCACGAAAACAACAAGGCGACTCGTCGAAGTGTATGGTGATGGGGTGTCATTTTGATGTTTCCCAAGGCGGTCACAGCGCAGTACATGTACGGGATGCTAACAAAGCGGCGAGGCGGGGATTTCCAAGAAAATCGATGGATTGCGCTCCTGTTTGAAACCCGGTTTCGCTCCCAGTCGCTTGCCGATCGCCCCTGTCGATACGGTAAGGTCCGTACATCCATGTCGGGAGTGCTCAGATGGGTCAGGTGATCTTCGGTCAGCCAGATAACGGCATCATCCAGATGTCCTACGTCGTCAAGGACATCCATGCGGCCATGGACCACTGGGTCAAGCATCTCGGCGTGGGTCCGTGGTTCCTTCTCGAGCAGTTTACCGGTGTCGATCCTGTCTATCGCGGGAACCCGTCGTCTGCCGAAATCATGATAGCCATGTCCTTTGCGGGCCACATGAACATCGAACTCATACAAATGAACAACGATGCCCCTTCAGTTTACCGCGAACATGTCGAGAAGCACGGCTACGGATTCCATCATTTCGGCGTCGGAACAAATTCCTTTGACGCCGATATGGGGAATCACCTCGCCAAGGGGCATGACCTCGTGTTTCTTGCCGGCGTGCCCAGCGGTGGCCGCGTGGCATACATGGACACCACCCGGGAATTGTCAGGCTATACCGAGTTGATCGAACTCGGTGGTGCCTTTGATGCTGTTTTCGGCCGTTTTTACCGTTCCTCGATTGCCTGGGATGGCGCGGATCCGGTCCGGTCGTTCATCGGATGAGTGCATCCGACGGGCGATGTGAGGCGACCGGGCTAATGCGGGAACAGCGCCGATGAGAGCCATCCAGGACGGCGTTCAACTGTGGGCTCCCAGTCCGGAGCGGATCGCCAGCGCCAATCTGACCCATTATCTTGGTTGGCTGCGTGATCGTGGACATTCGTTCGACAACTATCGGGCGCTTTGGGAATGGTCGGTCACGGATCTGGACGGATTCTGGGGCTCCATCTGGGACTATTTCGATGTGGTCGCCTCCGTGGCGCCGGACCGGGTACTCGGTCGTCGCGAAATGCCGGGGGCGCAGTGGTTCCCGGGCGCCCGTCTGAACTACGCCGAAAATGCCTTGCGGCATGAAAGGCCGGACGATGAGGCGCTGATTTACCTCAGCGAGCAGCATGGACCCCGGTCTCTCGGATGGGAGGAACTGGGTGCTGCCGTGCGACGTCTCGCCGTCAACCTGCGCAGCATGGGACTGAAGCCGGGAGATCGGGTCGTCGCGTATCTGCCGAATACGCCGGAGGCCCTGGTCGCCATGCTCGCGGTCACGAGTACCGGCGCGATCTGGTCAAGTTGCGGTCCCGATTTTGGTCCGCGCGGGGCGCTGGACCGTTTCGCCCAGCTTGAACCCAAGTTCGTATTCTGTGTCGACGGCTACGTGTATGGCGGCAAGCCGTTTGACCGGCGCCCTGAACTGGCTGCGATCCTCGAAGGCCTGCCGACGGTAGAGAAGGTGATCTACGTTCGGCATCTGGCACCCTCGGATCCTGTTCCGTTAGGCGAAAAATATACGGTGTGGGAGGACGCCATTTCAGGTCCGCCAGTGCCACGTGACGCCTTCCACTTTGAGCAGGTGCCTTTCGATCACCCGCTCTGGATTCTCTTTTCATCGGGTACGACGGGCTTGCCCAAGGCGATCATCCACAGTCACGGTGGCATGATCATCGAACAGTACAAGGCCATTTCGCTGCAGATGGATGTCCATCCGCGCGAACGCATGTTTTTCTTCACGACCACCGGCTGGATGATGTGGAATTTCATCGTCAGCGCGCTGTTGCTGGATGCCGTGCCCGTGCTTTATGACGGAAATCCGGCCTTTCCGGCGCCAGAGGCGCTCTGGCGCATGGTGGAACAGACGGGCGCCAGTTATTTCGGTGCCAGCCCGACGTATATCGGTATCCTCGACAAGGCCGGAATAGTACCGCGCGAGCGCTGCGACCTGAGCTCGCTGCGCTCCATCGTTCTGGCCGGTTCCCCTGTCAGCGCCGAAGTGACGGCTTGGGTCTACGACAACGTCAAAGCGGATATCTGGGCGAGCCCGGGCAGCGGAGGGACGGACGTGTGCACCGGCATCGTGGGCGGAGCGGTGACGCAACCGGTCTATGCCGGCGAGATCCAGGCGCCCCAGCTGGGTGTTGCCGCGAGGGCCTTTGACGGGCAAGGGCATGAAATCATCGACGAGGTCGGTGAGCTCGTGATCACCCAACCCATGCCGTCCATGCCGGTGGGATTCTGGAATGATCCCGATGGCAGCCGGATGCATGAGTCCTACTTCGACCAGTACCCTGGCATTTGGCGGCATGGCGACTTTTTCAAAGTCAACGAGCGGGGTGGTTGCTTCGTGCTTGGCCGCTCGGATGCGACTCTGAACCGGCACGGCATCAGGATCGGAACCGCCGAGATTTATCGGTCCCTGCTGAGCGTGAATGAAGTCGAGGATGCGCTCATCGTCAATCTGGACCTGCCGGGCGGCCATTTCTTCATGCCCCTGTTTGTTAAGGTTCGATCCGGAAACCCGCTGGATGAGGCGCTCAAGGACAAGATCCGAGCGCGTCTGCGTGCGGACTATTCAGCGCGCCACATCCCTGACAAGATCTATGCGGTTCCAGAAATTCCATACACACTCACGGGCAAGAAAATGGAAATACCCGTGCGGAGAATTCTCATGGGAGCTGCGCCGGAAAAAGCCGCGAATCGCGCCGGCATGGCGAAGCCCGAGGCGCTGGATGCGTTTATCGAGTATGCGCGAACGCAGACTGACTATCGGTTCTAGCAAAGGTTTTTCGTGTCCGCAGACTCGTTACGTCACGGCGCGATACGTCAAAAAACAGGGGTAAAGACATGTCCGCCAATCTGCAAAGACGTCAGTTCATATCGCTGAGCACGGTCCTCGCCGGCCTTGTCGCGACCGCTGGACCCCTCGCGCCCTTCCTGTCCGAGGAGGCGTGGGCGCGTGAGGTCCGCTCTCTCAATGACGCGCAGGCGGCAACGCTCGTTGCCATGATGCGCACGATCGCGCCCCATGACGGACTTGAAGAGGAAGCCTACCGTCTTGTCTCTCGCGCGGTGGAATCCATGATCGGTGGGGACGAAGGCCTCCGTGCCCTCGTGGGTGGAGGCCTTGACGCTCTGGGGCCCCATTTCGCCTCGCAGGCAGAGCCGGAGCGGGTCGCTGCTCTGCGAGCGATACAGGACGGGCCTTTCTTCAAGTTTGTCCGGGTTCAGACCTTGTTCAACCTTTACGGATCTCCCATCGCGTACGCCCACTTCGGCTATGAGGGCGAGGCATTTTCCAAGGGAGGCTACCTGACGCGCGGGTTTGATTCGCTCGACTGGCTGCCCGACGTGCCGCTGGAAGATTCAGGCCCCAATCCTGCCCGCGCCGGCCGTTGAGACAGAGGTAAATGCACATGGCTACGATTGCACACGACGATTCCGATGCGGTGGTCATCATCGGCTCCGGTGCGGGGGGTGGCACGCTCGCCCATGAACTCACCCGGCGCGGCATTCGCGTTGTCCTGCTGGAGGCCGGCACCCGCCAGTCACTGCAGAGTTTCTCGCAGAATCCCGGAGAGGCGTTCGGCCAACTGACGTGGCTGGACCCGCGCACGACGTCCGGTACGCATACGGTTCTCCAGGATTATCCAACCTTGCCGTCATGGACGGCGATGACCGTTGGCGGCACAACAGTGCACTGGACCGCAGTGGCGTTGCGCGTCCAAGCCTCCGAGACGCGGGCCCGCACGGTGTACGGCGCTGTCGATGGTGCGTCACTGATCGACTGGCCCGTCGATTACAAGGAACTGGAGCATTACTACGACCTTGCAGAGAAACGCATGGTCGTAACCCGCACCCACGGCAATCCTGGTCTGCCGGCGTCAGCGCACTTCAAGGTGATGTATCACGGTGCGCGCCGAATTGGATACAAGCGCGTGCATACCGGGCACCTCGCGATCAATTCGCAACCCGCCGATGGTCGTGGCATGTGCATTCAGCAGGGATTCTGCGTGCAGGGATGCAAGACCGGGGCGAAGTGGAGCACGCTGTACACGGAGATCCCCAAGGCTGAAGCCACCGGCCATCTGGACCTGCGCTCCGGCTGTCGCGCGACGCGCATCGAGCACGGTGCGGATGGTCGGGCGAATGCGGTGGTTTATCGCGACAAGGACGGAGTGGAGCAGCGACAGAAGGCACGCATCGTGTGCGTCGCCTGCAACAGTATCGAGACAGCTCGACTGCTGTTGCTCTCTGACTCGGCCAAGTTCCCGCACGGTCTGGCCAATTCCACGGATCAGGTGGGGCGGAACTACACGCGCCACACGGCGGGATTCATCTGGGGTGCATTCGAGAAGCCAGTCCATTTCTGGCGTGGCACGACCCTGGCCGGCATCGTCGAGGATGAAATTCCGCATAATCCCAAGAGAGGTTTTGCGGGCGGCTATCATCTTGAACTGGCAGCACTTGATTTGCCGAGCCTGCCGTTGGCCGGCTTTCCGTCGACTCTATGGGGCCGGGACTTCGGCTACATGATGGATCACTACGATCGTCTCGCCGGCATGCTGATCAACGGCGAAGACATGCCGATGGCCACCAACCGCGTCACCTTGAGCAGTACGGTCCGTGACCGGTTTGGCCTGCCGGTGGGCCACCTGCATTTGGACGAGCATCCCAATGACGCTGCAATGCGTGCGCATGCCCAGCGTCAGGGGCGGGCCATCTACGACGCCGTGGGCGCGCTGCGCACGGCCGTCTCGCGCCAGACGCCCGCTGCACACAACATGGGCACTGCCCGGATGAGCCTGCGGCCCGAGGACGGCGTCGTGAATGGACACGGGCGTGCGCACGACGTCCCGAACCTGTTCGTGTCCGACGGCAGTGCGCTCAGTACGGCGGGTTCGGCGAATCCGACGCTTACGATCGTCGCCTTGGCGCTGCGTCAGGCGGACTTCATCGCGAAAGAGATGAGCGCCCGGAACCTGTAGTGCCGGCATCGATCGGTGCTGCTAGACTGGTTCGCAGAGGGACCAGTCATGCAGTTTCACCGGTTTGATCTTAATCTGCTGATTGCACTTGATATTCTTCTGCGCGAAAAGAATGTCACGCGCGCCGCTGAGCGCGCCCATATTTCCCAGCCC
>CAXBRZ010000172.1:0-5936 GCA_963978075.1 uncultured bacterium
GGATCAGACAGTCCGCCACCGCCGCGGCGAGCAGCGTTTCAGGCGACCACATCCCGTCCGGTCCCCCAAACTGGGGTGGCGGTGCCGTGTCCAAGGCCGGCAGCCCATCGCCAAAGACCGTGACCGAACCGGCGGCAGCGCCGCGGGCGCTCACGGCATAGCGGTGGGGATAGGGATGCATGAGGCCCTCGAGCGTTGAAAGTGGACACGTACCTTGACGGACACTTCAGCCGACCGCCATGAGATGAAGTCGCGGTGCGGTTTCGAAAAGCGAATGACGGTGAAATGAGGTTGGCTTGCTTTTGTACATCTCAGGGTGTACAAATCATGTACGTCTGTTCTTCCGAGAAGGCCCCGTCATGCCCCCCTTCCGGGTCTGCAGCGCAATCCTCTTCCTGCTTGCAGGCGCCGCACAGGCGGCCGAGCCGGACGTGCAGCACTGGCGTTTCACGGTACGCCTCGCGGAGCGGAATATCGGCGAGCACGTGTTCGAGCGCCACGATTCCCCCAGCGGTCATCGGGTCTCCAGCCGGGCACACTTCAAGGTCGACTGGCTGCACATCCCGCTTTTGCGTTACCACCATCAGGCCGAAGAACGCTGGCAGGACGGTTGCCTCGTCGGCATCGACGCCACCACCCGCAGCAATGGCCGGTCGGAAACCGTTCGGGGTCAGCGTACCCCTGCAGGATTCAGCCTCGAGGCGCCCGCGGCCACCACGCTGGATGCGCCCTGTGTCATGACCTTCGCGTACTGGGACCGGCGGATCGTGGAGCAGAAGAGACTCCTCAACGCGCAGACCGGCGCCTACATGCCGGTGTCAGTCCATTTTCTGGGCTACGAGAGCATTCCGGTTGCCGGCAAGCCGCGTCCTGCCGAGCACTTCCTGCTCGAAGCGCAGGACCTGCGCATCGAACTTTGGTACGCCGAGGACGGCCAGTGGCTCGGGCTCGCGGCGCCGCTGCGGGACGGGCGGCGCATGACGTACCGCTTGGAGGGTTGAATGTCCGGACGTCTGCTCGCCACTCTCGTTTTCGCACTGGGCTTGGTGACGGCCTGCACTGCGCCACCGCGTGCGCCGCTACCGCTGGCGGGTCCTTTGGACCTGCCGCGTTTCATGGGCGACTGGTACGTGATTGCGCATATCCCGACCTTCATCGAACGAAAGGCCACCGACGCGGTCGAGTCCTACCGACTCGCCGCCGACGGAACGATCGAAACCACATTCCGCTTTCGCGAGGGTGACGCGGCGGGTCCCCTGCGCGAATACCATCCGCGCGGATTCGTGGTGCCCGACACGGGAAATGCCGTCTGGGGAATGCAGTTCATCTGGCCGATCCGCGCCGACTACCGGATCATGGCCCTTGCGCCGGATTACTCCTGGACGCTGATCGGTCGTGAGGCGCGTGACTACGTCTGGCTGATGGCGCGCCAGCCAACGCTTGCGAAAGACACCTACGCCGAGGCGATGCAAAGGATCCAGCAGGCAGGCTATCCCGTCGAGGCCATACGACAGGTGCCCCAATCGCGGCGGTGACGGACAAATCGGATCCCTCGGCCGGCAGCGGGAACCTTCTTGGTGCTGCCCCGAGGTCAGCAGCTCACCCCAGTGTCGCCAGCACCGCACCCACGGCTTGGATGGCGCCGCTCATCCCCTGCTCGCCCAATTGCCCCATGCAGCCGACGCGGAACGTTTCGAGGGTCGTCAGCTTGCCCGGATAAAGGATGTAGCCGCGCGCCTTCACGTCGTTGTAAAAGCGCTTGAACTCGTAGCCTGCAGCGCTTGGCGCGTGGAAGGTCACGATGATGGGAGCCTGCACGGCGGCAGGCAAAAAGCTCTTGAGTCCGAGCTGTTGCATGCCTGCGATCAGGGTGCTGCAGTTGTTGCGGTAACGCGCTTCGCGCGCCTCACGCCCACCCTCGGCGAGGTACTGCTCGATCGCACAATCAAAGGCCGCAACCACATGGGTCGGCGGCGTGTAACGCCATTGGGTCGTCTTCTGCATGTAGACCCACTGGTCATGCAGATCAAGCGCCAGCGAATGGCAGTTGTCCTTGGACGCTTCGAGCGCTTCCCGGCGCACGATCACAAAACCCATGCCCGGAGGACCTTCCAGGCACTTCCCCGACGCGGCGATGACCGCGTCGAAGCGAATCTTGCGCGCGTCGATGTCCAACGCCCCGAATGAGCTCATGGCGTCGATGATGAGCGCCCGACCATGGCGGGACACCACGGCAGCGATGGCGTCGAGCGGGTTCAGGATTCCGGCGCTGGTCTCGCAATGGACGAGGGCAACGTGGGTGATACCAGGGTCCGCCGCCAGCGCACGATCGACGTCATCGGCACTGACCGGCGCGTCCTCCGCATAATCGATCGTGGTGACGGCAAGCCCGAGGATCCGCGCCATCCTTGCGATGCGCTGGCAATAGGCGCCGTTCTGCGGAACCAGCACATGCCCGCCCCGGCGCGGCACCAGCGTCCCGATCGCCGCCTCCACCGAAAACGTGCCGCTGCCCTGCATGGGCACGCATTCGTGGGTGCCCTCGCCATGGACGATGGCCACGAGGCGAGAACGGATGCGCGCCGTGATGGCATTGAAGTCGCCATCCCAGGAACCCCAGTCCCGCAACATCGCTTCTTTGGTGGCCCGCGAGATGGTCAGCGGGCCGGGCGTCAGAAGGTAGGGATCGGACATGGGCAGGACTCCGGATCAGGGCGCTCGGGCGCGGGGTCTGGCAGCGCAACGCGATTACTGTAAACTCCCAAAGTGTCATCTGTCGACAGTTTCAGCCGCGCCGTGATCCCGTCTGAGGTACGCCTGTGAACGCCACCGTCAGCCCGCTTGAAATCCTGCAGGCCCATTCGCTGCCCTCCGCCGTCCAGGCCGAGATCGAGCGGCTCATCCTCTGCGGTGATCTGCCGGTCGGACAGCGCATCAACGAGGTGGCCTTGGCCGAACGCTTCGGCACGAGCCGCGGGCCGATTCGCGAGGCCCTGCGGGCGTTGGAGGAATGCGGCATCGTCCGGGCCGAGCGCAACCGGGGCGTCTTCGTGCGCGAAGTCACGTTGGTCGAAGCGGACGAGGTGTACGACCTGCGCGAGGTGCTCGACGAGTTCATCGGCCGCCGCCTCGCCGAGCGGATCAACGAGGCCTCCTTGCAGCAACTGAAGACGCTGTTGGTGCGCATGCAGGAGGCCACCCGCGCCAAGGATGTGACCGAGTACCACGCGCTCAACCTGGCCTTTCACGACACCCTGGTCGACGCGGTGGGCAACAGCCACCTCTCGGCCACCTATCGGCGCCTGACCAAGGAACTGCTGCTCTACCGTCTGCGCGGCCTGACGCAGGGCGGCGGCTTTGCAGTCTCGGTCGCGGAACACCAGGCGATCGTCGCGGCCATCGAGGCACGCGACCCCACCAAGGCCGGCCGGCTGCTGCGCGCCCACGCCGCCGACAGCAGGGCGCGCATGCACAAGGCGGCAGATTCTCGGGCTGCGCGGACCACGAGGTCATGACGCAGAAGCGGCCGTTCTGGATACGCGAGGCGCTCGCCCTCGAGGACGACGCTCCGGTGCGGCCGCTGCAGGGTACGGTGCGGGCAGACCTCGCCATCGTCGGCGCGGGGTTCACCGGACTTTGGACGGCGCTGCTCGCCAAGCGATCGCGCCCGGATCTTGAGATCGTCGTGATCGAGGCGGACGTCGCCGGCGGCGGTGCCAGCGGGCGCAATGGCGGCTGCGTCCTGTCCTGGTCGACCAAGCTGCCGACGCTCATCCGTCTCTACGGCGAGGAGGAAGCCGCTCGACTCGTTGCCGCCTCCGAACAGGCCATTCTTGAGATAGATGCCTTCGTGAAGGCGGAACGCATCCCATGCGACTGGCGCCTGGACGGCACCTTGTATACGGCGACGTCGGCGGCGCAAATCGGCGCGAGCGACGCTGTGATGGCGGCGCTGGCAGGGCGCCAGCTGTGCCAGTGGCAGAAACTGCCCGTGGCCGAGGTGCAGCGCCGGGCCGGCTCCCGCGCCCATCTGGAGGGATGGTTCTCGCCACTCGCGGCCAGCGTGCAGCCAGGCAAACTGGTCCGTGGGCTGCGCCTCGCGGCACTTGCGCAGGGCATCCGGCTGTACGAGGGGACGCCCCTGTCGCGGATCGACGCGGGCCGTCCGCTGACCTTGCACACGCCGCGCGGCCGGGTCGTCGCCGACCGCGGCGTCCTCGCCTTGAACGCGTGGACCGGCGCATGGGTCCCCTCGCTGCGACGCAGCATCGTCGTCGTCTCCTCCGATATGGTGATTACCGAGCCGGACCCCGTGGCACTTGAGCGCAGTGGCCTGTGCGACGGCATGACCGTGCTCGACTCGCGTACCTTCGTCCACTATTACCGCAGCACGCCCGATGGCCGGATGATGCTGGGCAAGGGCGGCAACACCTTTGCCTACGCCGGGCGCATCCACGGCGGCTTTGATGCCCCCTCGCCGTACGCGGCGGGTCTCACCCAGGCGTTACGCCGCATGCTGCCCGAATACTCGCAAACCCCGATCACGCAGAGCTGGACGGGACCGTCCGACCGGTCCGTGACGGGACTGCCGTTCTTCGGAACGGTGCCCGGCCAGGACAACCTGTGGTACGGGTTCGGGTATTCGGGCAACGGCATCGGTCCGAGCCGGATGGGAGGGGAAATCCTGGCATCGCTCGCACTGCGGCTTGATAACGCATGGACGCGAAGCCCGCTGTGCGCGGGACCCCGCGGCGCCTTTCCGCCCGAGCCGGTGCGCTACCTCGGATCGCTCGTGGTGCGCAACGCCATCCGCCGCCAGGAGCGGGCCGAAGATGCGGGCCGACGCGTCGGCCGGCTCGACCGCTGGTTGGCCAGTTTCGCCGCGAGCGCCGGCAAGGCCGACAAGACGGGGGCATGAATACATTGTCAACTGTCGACAATTTAAGACGAAGCGGGTGTAATGTCAGTCAGTCCAACGGATCAGTCGGGAGCGTAAGCACGTGGTAACAGTCAACGGGCGTCAGTACCGGATGCCGACCCAACCGGTGGTCGTCGTCTGCGTCGACGGATGCGAACCGGATTATCTGGCCCAGGCGGTCGCGGCGGGCGTCACGCCGTACCTTGCGCGCACCCTCGCAAAGGGCACAGCCGTCATCGCCGACTGCGTGGTGCCGACGTTCACCAATCCGAACAACCTGTCGATCGTCACGGGTGCCCCGCCCTCGGTGCACGGCATCTGCGGCAATTATCTGTGGGATCCGGAGTCCGGCACCGAAGTCATGATGAATGACCCGAAGTGGCTGCGCGCCCCCACCCTGCTTGCCACGCTGGCCGAGGCCGGCGCCAAGGTGGCGGTGGTCACCGCCAAGGACAAGCTGCGCAAACTGCTGGGCAAGGGTCTCACGGGCATCTGCTTCTCCTCGGAAAAAGCCGACGCGACCACGCTTGCCGAACACGGGATCGAGAATGTCCTCGAACTGGTGGGCCGGCCGGTGCCCTCGGTCTACAGCGCAGACCTCTCGGAGTTCGTGTTTGCCGCCGGCGTGCGCCTGATGGAAACCCGGCGCCCGGACGTGATGTACCTGTCAACGACCGATTACATCCAGCACAAGCACGCACCCGGCACCGCAGGCGCCAACGACTTCTACCGGATGATGGACGGCTATCTCGCGCGTCTTGAGGAACTCGGCTGCACCATCGTGCTCACGGCCGATCACGGCATGAATGCCAAGACCTTCATGGACGCCTCGCCCTACGTCATCTATCTGCAGGACCTGCTCGACGAGTGGCTGGGCGCCGCCCAGTGCCGCGTCATCCTGCCAATCACGGATCCGTATGTCGTCCATCATGGTGCGCTCGGCTCCTACGCCACGGTCCACCTGCCCGCCGGTGCAGAGCCGTCGGCAACGGCCGCCCGCATTGCCGCCGTTCCTGGC
>CAXBRZ010000173.1:0-5902 GCA_963978075.1 uncultured bacterium
GCCTGCAGCGCCCGTCGCACCGGCAGCGCCCGCGGCACCGGTTGCACCGACGGCACCTGCACCGCCAGCGGCGCCTGTGGCACCTGTGGCACCTGTGGCACCGGTTGCTCCGGTCGTCGTGGCTGGCTTGGCGGCGACGGGGAGGCTCGTCGTCACGGTGCCGCCACCGCCCGTGAGGATCAGCGTGTAAGTACCGTCGGAAAGCAGAGGAAGATTTGCGGAAACCAGCGTTGCGCTTGCGGAAGTTGCGCCGATGTTGGTTCCGCCTATCGACAAGGCGACTGAACCGGTTGTACACGGTGCGGTGCAAAGCCCGGTGCCGGCAATATTGATGCTGCTCGGGCTGCCACCGGCCGAATAGTTGGTGTTGACCGACGTGATTGCCGGCGCTGCGAGAGCGGCAGTCGCGGGGATAATGGCTCCCAGCGAAATGGCGACGGCGTGCGCAAGCGTCAGGCTACGGGGACTCGGCATGGTCAGTGTGCTCCGTGTGATCCATCAACATTCCACGTTTCCATGAGCCCGGTCGGTGACCGGGCTGGGCGAACGGGCTCTGTACAGGGTGACTTTTTAAAGGCCGAACAGGGATCTGCAAACGGGGTCGATACGGGTGATATTGGCCTCGAGAGTGGGGTTAAACCCTACCGGACGGGCTGATTCCGATAGGATTTTTGGGCTTCCCCTCGTTACCCCTTTGACGATGGTTGTTGAGAGAAGGCCGCCCACGGGCCTTGAGGGCCGCCAACGGCTATGCTTGTCGCTTGGCTGTGCCGACCTAAATGAGAAGGAGTGAATAGGATGCTGTTACGCCGTCTGGTTGCCTTGTTTTTGCTGTCCGTTGCCCTGGGCGCGGCCGCCGAGCCATTGAAGACCCGCAACGTCGTATTTGTCGTGGCGGACGGCATGCGCTGGCAGGAAGTGTTTTCCGGAGCTGATCCGGTGCTTCTCGCCGACAAGGATGCGAACTGGCTGGAGCCGGCCGATCTCAAGGCGCGCTTCTGGGACGAAGATGTGCAGCGCCGCCGCGCAAAACTGATGCCTTTTGTCTGGGGGACTCTGTCGAGAGAAGGGCAGATGCTCGGCAACCGCACGAAGGGAAGCCTAGCCACCGTCACCAACGACCAGTGGTTTTCCTATCCGGGCTATAACGAAATGTCCTCGGGGGTGGCTGATCCGAAGATCCGCTCCAACCGATTTGGGCTGAACCCCAACGTCACCGTTTATGAGTGGCTCAATACCCTGCCGGAACTGAAGGGCAAGGTGGAGATCTTCGGCACCTGGGACACCTTCCATGAGATTTTCAACGAGGGTCGAAGCCACCTGCCCATTCGAGCTGGGCGCAACGTGGTGGACGTCGCGGATGTAAGTCCGCGGGGTCAGTTGATGCGTGAGTTGTATGAGTCGCAAGTGGCACTCGAGGATCCGGATCCGACAGACGCCATGGTGCGCATCGTGCTCAGGGAGCATCTGGCGAAGGTGCACCCCCGCGTATTGTTCGTCGGCTACGGTGATACGGACAATTTTGCGCATATGAAGCGCTACGACGGATTCCTCACGGCAGCTCAGCGGGTTGATGCCTTCGTGGCTGAGCTGTGGCGCACGCTGCAGTCCATCCCCGAATACAAGGGTACGACGACGCTGATCTTTACCGCGGATCATGGTCGCGGCCGAGGCGTACGGGACTGGATCGACCACAGCGTGAAGCAGCCGGGCTCCGAGGAGATCTGGATGGGTGTCATGGGACCTGATACGCCGGCCCTAGGCGAGCGTGAGAACATCGCGCCGGTGACGCAGGCGCAGTTGGCGGCGACGGTGGCAGCCTTCTTAGGCCAGGACTTCCGCGCCTTCAAGCCAGAGGCCGCGCCATCCTTGTTCAACGTGCTCGGTGTTCGGCACTGACGAGCATCTCGGCGCGCGAGCGGCGAACGCAAAAGAGGGCGCCGTCACCGGTCGGCGCCTTTTTTTTGGACACGGTGCAGCGGGCGGCTTCAGGGTGCTCAACCTCAAAGACTATTCCGTTTGGACTTCCGGGCTTCATAAGCTCAGCTCATGGATAGCGGTACGCCCGCCGGCTAGACCGTGCAGGCGGCAAAGATTCGGTGTATCCGCAGTACTGTCCACGTCGGGCTACGTAGATTCCGCAGTCATTAAGGTACTGTAATGTGCCCGGGAGTCGCGCCTCGCCGTAACTGAAAACCCCTAAAAAACGTGAGTGAGGTCGCATCCATCACACCTGTGATGCGAAAGCTCTCAGAACGTGAACTGCGTCGCGTCGCCAGAGGACGACATGTAGCACTCTTGCACCAAGAAAACGCGATGGCACTCTCACTGACGGTCAGTGCAGAGGAGCCCGCAACAGGGTGAGGTGCGAGATGGGTGTACTCAGTTTCTTCGGGGCCGCACGCAGACAGGCTGACATTGCTGTTCCCCGTCATGAACCGGCGTATACACCGAAGCCGACAGCCGATACCGAACTTGCGAAGATCGAGGCGCGCTTCGGTACGGCGGCAGGCCCCGCAGCCGCGCGCATCCGTGAGGCATTCAACTGGCACCGCACCGGCCGCAAAGCGGATGCTTACAACGCGTTTGCCGCGATGCTGGCAGATCCAGCCCTGACGAGCGACGCGAAGGCGCGGATGGCGCTCGAGGCAGAAATCTTCGGACGACTTCGGCGTTGCTACGAGCGCGAGGGCTGCTTCAGCCCGGCGCTGGTTGAAGCAGCTCTTGCTTATGCTGCCCGTGCAAAGGGATTCGCTGCGGATGGCCGCGAGGATGCGGTCACACAGATGCGCGATGCGGACTTCTTCGACCGCTATTTCAAGCCGCTGCTGGAGCGCGCCCGCCTGACCCATGCCACGGTCAAGTTCCGCGCGTTGGTGGACGGTCATCTGAAGACGCTGCCGCTGGTCGACATTCCGGCGCTACGTGAAGCGTTGGACCAGTTCCAGCGCAATCCGCCGCCGCTGCCCAAGCGGGTCGTGGAGCGTGTTGCCGGTCAGCTCTACATCGCCGAGTTGCACGGCACCTGATCGAGAGTCACCCCTGGCTCGGTCCGACCGGATGGATCCGGCCGGACCGGCCTCTTTGCCGACTAGCGCGCTTCGCCTCTGCGCAGCTTGTCGAGGTAGCGGTCCCGAAGGGCCGTCTGGCGGCTCGTCAGCCGCTGCGGCTCGCCGTCCAGCCACTGCGCCTCAACCAGCGAGGTCACGTTCAAGGGATCTCCGCTCCACACCACGAGGTGTGCTTTCTCGCCCACCGTCAGCGTGCCGAGCGGTGCCGCGCCAAATGCAGCCGCCGGTACCTGTGTGATCGCGCAGAAGGCTTTCTCCCAACTCATGCCATGGGCCACGGCATTGCCGGCGGCCTGGCGCAATTTTCTCGCCTCGTGCGGGGCGTTGGAGCGCAGACTGAAGGCGACCGTCACGCCTGCATGCTCAAGGCGGGCCGCATTCTCGAGGGTGGTGGCGATCCGGTCGAAATCGGCCGGCAAGGCCTCGAGCGGGTCGATGACGACGGGTACGTGCGCGGCGGCGAGATCCTTGCCGACACGCCATGCCTCGGCGCCGCCTGCGATGATGGCGCGAAGTTTCTGCTGGCTTGAAAACCTGAGGACTGCCCTGATGTCGGCAGCCCTGTCCACCTTGAACAGGACCGGCATTCGGCCGGAAAGCACCTGCTGCAGCGTGGCGCGGCCCGCGTCCGTCAGACGCCGTGGCTCACCGGCACGTGGCGGATGCCTGGCCTCCTCAAAGGCGTCGCTCAGCAGCAGGAAGGAGGCTGCGCGGTTGTCACCCGCCAGCGAAGCGCCCTCACGGCCCATCTCGACCACGAGTGCACTTGGGCCGCGCGGTGCGTTGCCGTCCAGTGTCACGACGTCCGCGAGACCGTCGATGACGTTGCCGCCCGAGGCGTGTGTGCCCGGCTCAGGCGCGAGCAGCGCAAAGCCCACACCCTCGACGCGCGCGATCTGGATGGGCAATGAGTCCGGATTGAAGGCGAGCGCCGGGTCGAACTCAGGGCGCACGTTGCCAAGGTTCAGTCCCCCGTCATTGGTGGTTCGTTCTGCACTGACCTCGACGACGCCCATGGAGCCGATCCCGCCGAACAGGGCGGGCGTGACCCAGCGGCCGTGCAGGTCGATGACCTCGGCGCCTGCGGGGGCGCTGATCTCACGACCGATACCGCGGATGCGGCCGTCGACGATCAGGACCGAGGCGTCGTCCAGCACGGGACCCGTGCCGGTCGCGATGCGACCATGCTGGTACAGGGTGGAGCCGGCGGAGGCGGCGAGACTGAAGGCGAGGGCAGCGCCTGCCCCGAAAATGGATTTCATGGCAGGTCTCCACGAAGGGCGGGTTGGCCGAGCAGGAAGTCCGAGCGTGGGGTGTCGGCAGGGTGGGATCGGTCAAACTGCAGGACACCGTCCACGTAGACCTGCTCGGTCAGTGCATAGGAACTGAATGGCTCCATGTTCCAGATGACGATGTCGGCCATCTTGCCGACCTCGATCGAACCGGTGCGGTCACCGATGCCGAGGGCACGGGCCGGGTTCAGGCTGATCCAGCGCATGGCGCGCTCAGGCGGAATGTCGAGGCCCGCCGCCTGTCCGCGCGCCATGGCCTTGGCAGCCTCCTGGTTCAGGCGCTGGATCCCCTCTTCGGAGTCCGAGTGCACGATGGCGCAGCCATTGGGTGCGGCATCGACCAGGGAGATGTTCTCCTGGATGCCGTCGAAGGATTCCATCTTGAAGCCCCACCAGTCGGCCCACATCGCCGCACAGATGCCGTTCTCGGCAAGGCGGTTGGCGATCTTGTAGGCCTCAGTGGCGTGGTGGAAGGTGGCGATCCGGAAGCCGAACTCCTTGGACATGTCGATCATCGTCGCCATCTCATCGGCGCGGTAGCAGTGCATCTGCACCGGGATTTCACCCTTCAGTGCACCGGCGAGCGTGTCAAGCCGCAGGTCGCGCTTGGGTGCCTTCAGGTCCTTGGCTTCCTTGCCGCCGGCACTGAGCTTGGCCTCGTAGTCGGTCCAGTCGCGCAGGTAGTCCTTCGCCTCGATCCACTGCGCGCGATAGCCGGCCACGTTGCCCATGCGGGTGGAAGGCGCCTGGTTGTGGCTGCCGTAGACACGCTTGGGGTTCTCGCCGCAAGCCATCTTCAGTCCGTGCGGAGCGCCGGGAAACTTCATCCCTTGATAGGTGATGGAAGGTACGTTTTTGAGTACCACACCGCGTCCACCGATCAGGTTGGCTGAACCTGGCAGGATCTCAAGCGAGGTGACGCCGCCTTCCAGCGCGGTCTGAAAGCCCGGATCGTTGGGCCAGATCGAATGCTCGGCCCAGACGTTGGCCGTGACCGGCGCGGTGGCCTCGTTGCCATCCTGCATGGAGGAGACGGCAGGGCTTGGGTAGACGCCGAGGTGGGAATGGATGTCGATGATGCCGGGGGTCACCGTCCGGCCGCGGGCATCGACCACTGTGGCACCGGCAGGTGCCACGAGGTTCGTGCCGATCGCGGCGATGAGGCCGCCCTCGATCAACACGTCGGTGTTGGCAAGGCGTGTCCCCGTCCCCGTGAGGAGGGTGCCGCCGCGGATCAGCACCGGTGCCGTCACCGCCGGGCGGTAGGTGGACGGATAAGGATCCGCCGGCTGTGCATGGGCCATGAGACTGGCGCCCAGCGAGGCCAGAAGGACAATCCAACGCGGATGGATTTTACGGATGAGGGACATGCACACAACCTCCGGGGCGACGGCCCCGCGGGTCGGCAGTGTAACCCTGCCGACCACCGGTTGTGCGCGTCGGTCAGTCCCGCGCGAGGCTGCGGGCTGGCACCTCGAGCGTCACTCCGTCGCTGAACCGGACCGTCCTTGCGGCGGGGCCGGCGTTGTAGGCGAGGTG
>CAXBRZ010000174.1:0-5900 GCA_963978075.1 uncultured bacterium
CCCGGCCGCCGCCGCCGTAGCCGCCGCCACCGCCCGGGCGCGGTCCGCGCGGACGTTCCTGCGCCTCATTGACGCGCAAAGGACGGCCGCCCATGTTGAAGCCGTTGGTCTGAGCGATCGCGGTCTGGGCATCGGAGCTGGACATCTCCACGAACGCGAAGCCGCGCGGGCGGCCTGTTTCGCGATCCATGATGATCTTCACCGATTCCACTTTGCCGTGACTCTCGAACAGCGAGCGCACTTCATCTTCGGTAGCCGAGAACGGAAGATTCCCCACGTAAATGGTCGTCATCGAGTCTTCTCACTCACTTGCATGCGTGGGCTCGGGGTCTCCCCCTGCCGCACCGCGTCCCTCTCCACATCGGATTCGATACCGGCTAACCGGCCGTATCCGTACCGTAGGTCGTGCGCTGAATCGACTCCATTCGAGGGACCCACGAGAACGTCCAGGGTGGGTTTTTAACAACCCCTCCGGCCGATCCGATCCCCCTACCAAAGCAGACGCCGCGAGTACAACCGGGATTGATCCTACGCCGGGATTTTAGGGCGCGCAATTTCTGCTGCGAAAGTCAATGGGTTTTTGAGTGCGCCGCACAAAATCCGATGTTGTAAATTCGCAACATCGCTCAGGGCTCCGCGTCGGGTTCCAGATACGCGTAGCCGTGCAGTTCGGTTTCGAAAAATCGTTTCAGCCGTTGGCTGTCGGCCACCGTCAGGCGGTTCTCGCGCACCGCCTTCTCGCAGTCCCGCGCGAGGCGCGGGTACAACTCGTCGGTGTCATATTCCATATAACCGAGAACCTGCAGCGCGGTGTCGCCCTTGACGGTTTCCTCGATCCACCAGCTCCCGTCGTCATCCAGGCGGATGTGCACAACGTGGGTATCGCCGAACAGGTTGTGCAGATCGCCCAGGGTTTCCTGATACGCGCCGACGAGAAAGGTGGCCAGATAGTAGTCCTCGCCGCTTTTGAGTTCGTGTACCTCAAGCGTGCGCTTCGTCTCGCGCAGCGAGACGAAGCGGTCGATCTTTCCGTCCGAATCACACGTGATGTCGGCAAGCACGGCATTGCGGGTTGGACGTTCGTGCAGACGATGGATGGGCATGATCGGGAACATCTGGCCGATGGCCCACGAATCCGGCAGGGACTGGAACACGGAAAAATTGCAGAAGTAGATGTCGGACAGGATGGTCTCCAGTCCCTCCAGCTCTTCCGGAATCTCCTCGAGGCGACGTGCATGGTCCCGGACCTTTGCACAAGTTGCCCAGTAAAGCCGCTCCGCAAGACCACGCTGGGCAAGACTGAGATAGCCAAGATTGAACATCTGCAGTGCTTGCTCGCGTGCCTGCAGGGCGTCGTGCCAGCACTCCACGAGGCGACGCTCGCTGACGCCGCGGTATGCGTCGAACAGATCGCGCACGGGTTGCGGGATGGAGGCGCCGTCAGCGGAATTTTCCTCAAGGCGGTTGGCGATGCGGAACTGGTCGAGCGCGCTCGCGCCGAGCACATTGAAGACCAGCACCGAGTGGTGTGCTGCTATGGCGCGGCCCGACTCGCTGATGATCTGGGGGTGGGGAATGCCGCGTGCGTCACAGACCGAGCCGATACGGTAGACCACGTCGCTGGCATATTCCGTGAGCGTGTAGTTCATCGATGATTCGTAATTCGTCCGGCTGCCGTCGTAATCGATTCCGAGGCCGCCGCCGATGTCGATGTATTCGAGTCCGGCGCCGAGAAGTTTCAGTTCGGCGTAGACGTGGGCGAGTTCTGTGACCGCCTCCTTCACGCGACGAATGTCCTGCAGTTGCGATCCCGTGTGACAGTGCACGAGTTTCAGGCAGTCGAGCATGTCCTGACGGCGGAGTTCCTCGACCACTTCCAGGATTTCGGTGATGAAAAGGCCAAACTTGGATTTTTCCCCTGCCGATTCCCGCCAGCGGCCTGCGCCTTCGGCAGCGAGTTTCACGCGCACGCCGATCTGCGGCCGCACTCCGTATTTCTGCGCGTGTTTCAGGATCAGCCCGAGTTCAAGGAAGTTCTCCACAACGGGGATGATGTGGCGTCCCAATTTGGCCGCCAGCATGACCGTCTCGATGTAACTGTCATCCTTGAAGCCGTTACAGATGATGACGCGGTCCGTGTCCTCGGCGATCGCCATGACCACGAGCAGTTCCGGCTTCGAGCCGGCTTCCAGCCCGAAACCAAATTCCCGACCGCTACGGTAGACCTCTTCGACGACCAGACGTTGCTGGTTCACCTTGATGGGGAATACCGCCTGGTAACGGTTCTTGTAGTCGTTCTCGACGATGGCCGTGGCGAAAGCGTCGTGCAGGCAGCGCAGGCGGTGCGCGATGATGTCGGAGAAGCGGATGACGAGGGGTGCGGTGAGGTCACGTGCCTTGAGGCCCTCGACGACGTCGAGCAGGTCGATTTCCCGTCCGGCCTGCTGGTCCGGGCGCACGACCACATGGCCTGCGGCATTGACCCCGAAGTAGCCGCCACCCCACGCCTCGATCTGATAGAGGTGCGACGAGTCTTCGGCGTCCCAGCCGACAGAGGCAGCGAAGGTCGAAGGGGTCGTGTTCATGGGCGTCCTCGGCGGGCGCGCGGGCGAGAAAGGCGCGCACATTAACAAAATGACGCGACATGTAAATCACCGACCCGAAAACAGTCTGTCAGGGGCCGGTCACCACCGGCCGCGCGGCATCGCGCGACCACTCGCTGAAGCTGCCCACGTAGAGGCGTGCTCCCGTCATTCCTGCCACCTCAAGGGCTAGCAGGTTGTGACAGGCCGTCACGCCCGAGCCGCACATGGCGACCACCGAATCTGCCTGTCGGCCACGGAGGACCGAGCGGAACTGCTCGGCCAGTGACTGCGCGGGCAGGAAGCCGCCATTTGCGGCGAGGTTGCGGGCGAAGTGAAAGTTCCGCGCGCCGGGCACATGGCCGGCGCGCGGGTCGAGGGGCTCCACACGCCCCTCAAAGCGCTCGGGCGCGCGGGCATCGAGCAAGGTGCAATTCTGGCGGGCCAGCATTTCGCCAAGCTCGTCCCCGGTGACGTGCATGCTGCGGTCCGGGTGTGCTTCGAAATGCCTCGCGGCCACCGAGGAGGCGGAGATCAGGCTCGGCAGCCCTGCGGACCTCCACGCGGCATAGCCGCCGTCCAGCACTGCGACCTTGGCGTGACCAAGCCATCTGAGCAGCCACCACAGCCGCGCGGCGTAGGCGCCGCCGGAGTCGTCATAGGCGACCACCTGCACCTCGGCGTCGATGCCAAGGCGCGAAAACACGGCACCGAGCACGGCGGGATCCGGCAAGGGATGACGGCCACTCCACGGTGTGCGTGGACCGGAGAGGTCCTCGTCCAGGTGGGCATACAACGCCCCGGGAATATGCCCCTTCAGGTAAAGGGCTCGCCCGGCGTCCGGTTGGCCAAGTTCGAACCGGCAGTCCACCACACGCATCAGGGGATCGGACAGGCGTCCCCGCAGGGTGGCGACGTCGATCAGGGTCTTGTGGTCCATCAGGGCCCTCCGTCAGTGAGTGTAGCCCGAACTCGGCCCGGGGGCGGCATCCGCCGCCCCGATCAGGTACAGTAGCGCCCCCCTCGGGCGGACAACTCCGTCCGTGCGGGATCGCGCCGGCACGTCCGGGTCTCCGTTTTGGCGCCATCGCTCATCATTATTAGGTAGGTTCGCGCACATCATGACCAGCCACACCATCCATACGCAGTTCAACGGCCGTCTTGTCTTCGTTGGTTTTGGCAGTATTGGCCGAGGCGTCCTGCCGTTGATCCTTCGTCATATCGGCGGCCTGACCCCGCAGCGGATCACGATCGTGACCGCCGATGAGGCCGGACTTGGTTGTGCCGAAGCGTTTGGCGTCCGACATATTGTCCAGCCGATCAAGCCGGACAACTACCGGTCGGTGCTGGAGCCGCTGCTGGGCCTCGGCGACTTCCTGCTGAACCTGTCTGTGGATGTGTCCTCCATCGAACTTGTGAAGTTCGCGCGCGAGCGCGGCGCCCTTTATCTTGATACCTGCATCGAACCCTGGGCCGGCGGTTATGTGGATACGGCTGTCGATCCTGCGGCGCGCAGCAACTATGCAATGCGCCACGCGGCACTGGAGATGCGCAAGCCGGATGGCGACACCTCTCCTCGCCCGACTGCAGTGCTGACGCATGGCGCCAATCCCGGTCTTGTCTCGCACTTCCTCAAGCAGGCGCTGTTGAATATTGCCCGCGATACCGGCGTCGAGGTCAGCGAGCCGTCGACGCGGGAAGAGTGGGCAGCGCTGTCTCACAAACTTGGCGTCAAGGTGGTGCATGTCGCGGAACGCGACACGCAGGTGCCGAGCATCCCGAAAAAGGTGGGTGAGTTCGTCAACACATGGTCGGTGGACGGGTTCATCAGCGAGGGCAGCCAGCCGGCAGAGCTCGGCTGGGGTACGCACGAGAAAAGCCTGCCTGCGGACGGGCGCACGCATGCCTACGGTTCCGGTGCGGCCATCTACCTCATGCAGCCAGGCGCCGCGACGCGCGTGCGTACCTGGGCTCCCAAGGCGGGCCACATTCACGGCTTCCTGATCACGCACAGCGAAGCGATATCGATCGCGGACTACTACACCGTTCGGGACGGCGACACGGTGGTCTATCGTCCGACCTGTCATTACTCCTATCACCCGTCGGATTCCGCGGTCATGTCGATCCATGAGTTCGCCGGCCGCAACTGGCGCGACCAACCGGAGAAAAGGATTCTCCTCAACGAGATTCTCCCGGGCGGAATGGACGAATTGGGTGTGCTGGTCGCAGGGCATTCCCGCAATGCCTACTGGTACGGCTCGCAATTGACGATTGACGAGGCTCGTGCGCTGGCCCCCTACAACAACGCGACCAGCCTGCAGGTCACGGTGGCTGTCCTCTCTGGAATGGTGTGGGCGATCGAGAATCCGCAGCGCGGAATCGTCGAGCCCGACGAGATGGACTACAAGCGCAACCTTGAGATCTGCGCACCGTATCTCGGCGCCGTGGTGGGTGAATACACGGACTGGAATCCGCTCTGTGACCGGGCGCGCCTGTTTCCTGAAGACATCGACCTGACGGATCCTTGGCAGTTCAAGAACGTACGCGTCTGAAACAACGCGCGGGCCGACTGATCGCAGTGCCGGCGCGAGCCGGCACTGCCTTCCTCAGGTCCCGTCGCCAGGACCTGCGTAGCTCACTGCATTGATGGTGAATCGGGGACGTCCGCTGATCGGGACTTCCACCTCGTCGTCGATCCTTCGTCCGAGCAGCGCTTTGGCCAGTGGAGCATCCATGCTGATGTAACAGGGCTCGGCGTCGAACTCGTCCGGTCCGACAATCCGATACGTGCGAGTCATCCCTGCCGCATCCTCAAGTTCGACCCACGCGCCGAAATAGACCCGGTCAGGATCGGACGGAGGGGAGTCGACGATCACGAGTCCGTCGAGGCGTTTGCGCAGAAACCGGACCCGGCGGTCGATTTCGCGAAGCCGCCGCTTGCCGTAGGTGTACTCGGCGTTTTCCGACCGATCACCCTGTGCGGCAGCTTCGGCCACGGCCTGGGTGACCTGGGGGCGCTCCACGCGCCAGAGCAGGTCGAGTTCCGCACGCATGCGCGCCGCGCCTGCCGGCGTGCTGTATTTGGATCCCTGCGCGGGGGGTGGTCGCCAGCGACCCATCGGTTCGGCATCCCGGTTTGCGATCTGGATCACGGATTCTAATCGCTCGGCGCCCTAATCTGAGCCCATGAGCCTCAAGTTGTACGCCCGCTTTATTGCCGACCTCGGTCAGACCGGGGGACGGGAATACAGCGGAATCGTGGAACTGGACGAGCAGGACCGGGTGCCCATCCATCCGGGCATCCTGACGGCACGGATC
>CAXBRZ010000175.1:0-5870 GCA_963978075.1 uncultured bacterium
GTCCGGCCGTCGCCGGCGGACGCGTCTTCGTTATGGACTACGAGCGTAAGGCCGGCGAAGCCAAGCCGGATGCCATGCGCGACATCATCGAATCGGACCGCGCCCACGTCTGGCACCACCTCAGCCAGCACAAGGCGCTGGAAACGGTCGATCCGCGCATTTATGTCGAGGGCCGCGGCATGCGCCTGTGGGACGCTGCCGGCCGCGAGTATCTGGACGCCGTGTCGGGCGGGGTCTGGACCGTGAACGTGGGCTACGGCCGCGAGACCATCGCCAACGCGGTGCGCGACCAGCTCGTCAAGATGAACTATTTCTCCAACGCCGCCGGATCGATCCCGGGTTCGCAGTACGCGCGCCGCCTGATCGAAAAGATGCCGGGCTTGAGCCGGGTGTACTTCGGCAATTCGGGGTCCGAGGCCAACGAGAAGGCCTTCAAGATGGTGCGGCAGATCGCCCATCGTCACCATGGCGGACGCAAGTACAAGATCCTCTATCGTGAGCGCGACTACCATGGCACGACCATCACGACGCTCTCGGCCGGTGGCCAGCCGCAGCGCAGCGCGCAGTATGGCCCGTACACCCCGGGATTCGTCGAGGTGCCGCACTGCCTTGAGTACCGCAGCCAGTGGGGCGCCGTCGAGAACTACGGTGAACTGGCGGCGGACGCGATCGAGCAGGTGATCCTGCGCGAGGGTCCGGACACCGTCGGCGCACTGTGCCTCGAGCCCGTGACGGCCGGTGGTGGCGTGATCACGCCGCCGAAAGGTTACTGGGAGAAGGTGCAGGACATCTGCCGCCGCCACAACGTCCTCTTGCACATTGACGAGGTGGTCTGTGGCGTGGGCCGCACCGGCAAGTGGTTCGGCTACCAGCAGTACGGCGTCAAGCCGGACTTCGTGACGATGGCCAAGGGCGTGGCCTCCGGCTATGCCGCCATCGCCTGCACGGTGACGACCGAGGCGATCTTCGACCTCTTCAAGGACGATCCGTCGGATCCGATGTCCTACTTCCGTGACATCTCGACCTTCGGCGGCTGCGCCGGTGGGCCTGCTGCGGCCCTTGAGAACATGCGCATCATCGAGGACGAGGGATTGCTCGACAACACGACCCGCATGGGCGAGCGGTTGCTTTCGAACCTGCGTGAACTGCAGAGCCGCCACGCCGTCATCGGCGACGTGCGCGGCATCGGCCTGTTCTGCGGCGCGGAACTGGTGGCTGACCGTGACACCCGTGAGCCGGCGGAAGAGAAGAAGGTCCAGGCGGTACTGGCCGACTGTCTTGCGAACGGCGTCATCATCGGTTCGACCAACCGCTCGTTCCAGGGTCTCAACAACACCCTGTGCCTCAGCCCCGCGCTCATCGCCACGGAAGCGGACATCGATCGCATCACCTCGGCAATCGACGCGGCGCTCGGTCGGGTCTTCGGCTGAAACCGATACGCCGGGCGGCAGTCAGCGGACGCTGCCGTCGCCCGGCGAGATGACGCGGCCCAGATCACTGGCCCGGTCGAGGCGGTCGAAGAGATCGAAAGCCGCTCTCGAGATGCGACGGATGGCCTCTTCGCCATCGCCTTCGCGGCGCAGGTACGTCCCCATGACGACGATGACGTAAGGGTGGCGGGGCAGGAACACGATGCCCGCGTCGTTGCGCACGCCTTCAAGGGCACCGGGCTTGTTGGCGATCCGCAATTCTGCCGGCAGGCCGCTCGGAATCTGGCTGTCCTTGTGGGTGCTGAGCAGGTCGAAGAAGCGTTTCGTCGCCTCCGGCTTCAGCACCGTGCCGTCGGCGCGCCACAGGTCAGTCAGGAGTGCGGCCATCTCAAGCGGCGTCGACACGTTCTCCCGTCCGGCCTTCGCAGCCTCGAGGTCCAGCATCTTGCGCTTCAGGCGCGTCTCGTTAAGGCCGAGCTTGTCGAGCAGGGCGTTGATTCTCGCCATCCCCAGCCGATTGATCAGGACGTTGGTGGCCGAGTTGTCGCTGACCGCCACCATGCAGGTGGCAAGGTCGCGGTTGGTGAGGGTGGTCACCCCGGGCGTCAGGCCTTCGAGGATGTCGCTGCCTGCGACGATGTCGGCTGCGTCCACGACGTAACGGTCGCTGAGGTGGGCGCCATCCCCGGCCTCGTCCTGCCGCAGGAGTTCCGCGAGCACGGCGATCTTGATGGTGCTCGCTTGCGGAAAGCGTTCATGACCGCGCAGGGACCACTGGTGGCCGGACTTGAGGTCCATGACCGCGACGCCCAGCACGCCGTCCGTCTGCGCCTCGATGGCGCCCACCTTCGCGGCAAACTGCTGCCAGAGCGCGCCATCCTTGCCGTCGGTGGGTGCGGGCGTGGCGGCGAGGGTGCCCGGCACCGTTGCGAAGAAAGCCGCGCCCACCAACAGGGAGAGCGCAAGACGGGCGCGTGCCACGGCTCTACTCCACGCCGTAATGGCGGGTCAGGTAATCGACGATCCGGACCGCTTCCTCGTCTGCGACGGGTGCACCGTAGGCCTTGATCATCTTTTTGACCTCGGCTTCCCAGGTCGTCCGTTTCATGAAAGTCGAATTCATCTGGATATAGTCCACCGAATGACACCCGGCGCAGCGCGCCATGACCAGCGCGGTATCGGCGTCGGTGGCGAGTTTCAGTTGCCCTTCCGAGGCGTGTGCCCCCAAGGACCCGGCAAGAGCTGCAGCCAGCAGCAGCAGGGATGTGATTCTGCGCATGACGGCTTCCTCAGACGACGTTCACGGTAACCGACTGGATCACGTTGTTGTGATAGCCGGGGTTGTTGAAGATGAGTTCGGATACCTGCGTCGATCCTTGCCGGTTGGTCGCGCGGGCCATCAGCACCAAGGGTCCTGCCGATGCGGGGTTGAGCGCAAACTGCCAGGTGCGGAAGGAAAAGCGTCCGAGATCGCTACCCAGATCCGCAGCCTCCCAGACACGGCCGCCGTCGCGTGATATCTCGACCCGGCGGATCCCGGACCCGGCATCCCACGCGAGGCCCTTCAGCAGCAACGGCTTGTCACGTCCGACGCTTGTGCCATCCGTGTGGCTCGTGATCACCGAGTTCACCAGCATTTCGGTGATGGGAGTCGTGGTCTCGTTTTCCTGGCTCGTGAACCGGTCGGCGAAGGCGAACTTGCCTTTGGGGATACGGTAGGCCGTGGCCATCCAGAAGTTCGACAGAGGCTTCGAGAGCGCCTGGATCGAGACCACCTGCTTCATCCAGTAGGTCGCCGTCCAGCCCGGTACCACGAGGCGCGCAGGATAGCCGTTGTGGTGCGGCAGGGCGGTGCCATTCATTTCGTAGGCGATGATCGTGTTTTCGTCGAGCGCCTTCCACACCGGAATGCTCTTCACGAAGTCCGGTGTGACGTCCAGCGCCGGCCGGTCGGCGCCATCAAAGGCAATCTCGACCGCCTCCTTGGCAAGTCCCGCGCGGGCGAGGACGTCCTTCAGGCGTGCGCCTTTCCAGCGCGCGTTGCCCATGGCGCCATAGCCCCACTCGACACCCGGCACGTGCGGATCCGACAGGCCACGGCGGTTGCCCGAGCACTGGCAGACGGCCACGACTTCGACCGGTTCGAACTCCGATTTCAGTTGCTCAAGGGTCAGTTCGAAGGGCTTGCTGGTGGCATCGCCACCGATGCTGAGGCGCCACTCGCGTGCGTCGACCTCGCTGATGCCCATGAGGTGCCAGCGCACGAAGAACCGGTCATTGGGCGTGATCGCCTCATCCAGCGCCGCCAATGGCGTCTCGTAGTTGGGCGGGCGGTAGGAACGCTTGAGCAGCGGTTGCTTGCCGGGCAAGCGCTCCAGCACCCCACTGTCGAGAGCGCCCTGCGGCAGGGCCGCGCGGGCCAGCTGGGACCCCAAACCACTGCCCACCAGTGCCATGCCACCCAGCGCCGAGCGCAGGATCGTCCGCCGCGTCGTCATTCGCTACCCCTTGGCTGCCGACGGTCTCACGCCGCCTTCATTGAGTGTCCTAGCAAGGAGGCGCGTTTGCAAGTCACCAGGGCAGCGAGTAGGTCTTTACGTTGGTGAAACTCTTCATGGCCTCCTGGACGCCTTCCTTGATGCCGGTGCCTGAATCCTTGATGCCGCCGAAGGGGGTGACTTCCAGGCGGTAGCCGGGGACCTCGCGGACGTTGACGGTGCCGACGTTCAGCTCGGTCACGAAGCGGGTGATGTAGTCGAGACGGTTGGTGCACACCGCCGATGACAGTCCATAGGCGGTGCAGTTCACGAGTTCGATAGCTTCCTCGATCGAGGAGAAACGGATCACCGGCGAGACCGGGCCAAACGTCTCGGTCTTGACGACCGCCATGTCGGGTGTGACGTGATCAAGTACCGTGGGGGAGTACAGCGCGCCGCGGCGCTCGTTGCCGATCAGAAGCTTCGCGCCGCGGGCGATGGCGTCGTTGACCTTCGCCTCGAATTCGCAGGCAGCGGCCTCGTCGATGACGGTGCCGACATCGGTCTTCGGGTCCATCGGGTCGCCATAGCGGATCGCGCGGGTCTTCTCGACCAAGAGTTCCACGAACCGGTCCGCCACCGCCGTATGTACGAGCATGCGCTTGACCGCGGTGCAGCGCTGGCCGGAGTTCTTGTAGGAGCCGGCGACGGCGAGCGTCGCGGCTTCCTCCACGTCGGCATCCTCCATGACGATGATCGGGTCGTTGCCACCGAGTTCGAGCACCTGGCGCTTGTAGACGGCCGTGGCCGCGATGTGCTTGCCGATGGGCACACCACCGGTGAAGGTAACGAGATCCACGTCCGCGTGGGTGAGAAATTCGTCGGCGATCTCTTTGGGATCACCGGTGATGACCTGGAACATTTCCGGCGGCAGGCCGGCCTCGACCAGCAGGTCCGCCAAGAGGATGGCCGTCAGCGGCGTCTTTTCCGACGGCTTGAGCACCATGCGGTTGTTCGTCGCGATCGACGGGGCCACCTTGTGGGCGACCTGGTTGAGCGGATGGTTGAACGGAGTGATGGCGCTGATGACGCCAAGCAATGGTTCGCGCATCGTATACACGCGACGCTTCTTGCCGTGCGGCGTCAGGTCGCAGGAGAAGATCTGGCCGTCGTCAACGAGCGCGGCGTTGCCGGCGAAGGTGAAGACGTCGCAGGCGCGGCCGACCTCGTAGATCGAATCCTTCTTCGACAGACCGCTTTCCGCAGTGATGAGGTTCGAGATCATCTCGGTGCGTTCGCGCAGCAAGGCCGCCGTCCTGAGGCAGACTTGTGAGCGCTCGAACCGCGTCAGCGTTGGCTTGTAGGCGCGTGCCACCGCGATGGCGGCACGCACGTCCTCGAGGCTGGCCATGGGAACGGTGCCGGCGACGGAACCGGTGTACGGGTTCATCACCGGCGCGGTACGGGCGGTTTTGCGACGGTCGCGGCCGATACGAAGGCTGTCGTAGTGCATGAGGGTCATCCGGCGAGATTGAGGGCCCAGTCGAAGGCATCGAAGTTGCGCCAGCGGCGCGACGTGTCGAGGTCCTTGACGGGTCGGTTCATGATGAGGGGGACACGTTGTTCCGACACGCCACCGTGCGAGCGCAGGGGAGCGTCAAGGCCCGACAGGTCGTGCCGGGCGCGTGAGGTGCCGATGACGACGGCGCGTTCGGAGACGACGACGAGGTCGCCGATCCGGTCGGTCTCCTTCTCGCGGATGTGGGCGACGTTGCGGATCGTCGTCGGGCCGTCGGCGAAGAGGGCCGCGACGGCCAAGGCGAGCTGAAGTACAGCGCTGGCGCGGCTCAGTTTCATTTCAGCGGCAGCACGAAGGAGACCTCAAAGGTCCGTCCGAAGATGTATTGGCTGTGCAGCCCGGGATTGAAACCGTAGATAGTGTCGACGAAAGGCGGTTGCTTAT
>CAXBRZ010000176.1:0-5847 GCA_963978075.1 uncultured bacterium
CACCGCGCCGCCGACGACGAGCGTGTGGACCTCGTGCGTTCCCTCGTACGTGAAGACGCTCTCGAGGTTGTTCATGTGGCGGATCACCGGGTACTCGAGCGTGATGCCGTTGCCGCCGAGGATCGAGCGGGCGGAACGGGCGATCTCGAGCGCGCCGCGGGCGTTGCCCATCTTGCCCAGCGAGACGTGCTCGGGGCGGAGGCGACCCTCGTCCTTCATGCGGCCGAGGATGCGCGCGAAGAGGCCGAGGCCTCCTTCCGCCTCGCCGCCAAGCTCGATCCGTCACTCGCGATGGCCTGGTGGGGCGTGGCGCTCGCGCTGGGACCGGATATCAACAATCCGCCGGAGATCGGCCGTACCCACGATGCCGCCGAGGCCCTCGACCATGCGGCGACTCTGGCCGAGGCGCGTGCGACCGCCGAGGAGCGCGCCTATATCGCCGCCCTGGCCCGTCGCTACAGCCACGACGAGCATCCGGACTTCGACCGTCTGGCAACGGGCTATCAGGAAAGCATGGCCGCGATCGTTGCGGCGCATCCCGAGGATGCGGACGCCGCCGCGCTCTATGCGGAGGCGCTGATGGACCTCCGTCCATGGCAACTGTGGGATGCCGACGGACAACCCGCAGCACAAACCGAGACCCTGGTGTCGATGCTGGAGTCGCACCTTGCACGCGCACCGGACCATCTCGGACTGCTGCACTTTTATATCCATGCCATCGAAGCGAGCCCGACCCCCGGACGGGCGCTGCCGGCAGCGCGGCGCCTTGCACAGATGCCGATGGAACCGGCTGCCGCGCACCTCGTGCACATGCCGGCCCACATCTACCTGCGGGTCGGCGACTGGCCGGCGGCGGTCGACGCCAACCTGCACGCGACGCACCACGCACTCGACTTCCGCCACGGTGCACACCCGACCCAGAAGCTTGCCTGCGGCCACTGTGCGGACTTCCTGCGCCATGCCTACACGATGGCCGGTGATCTTGCGAACGCACGGGCGGCCGCAGAGCGCGCGGATTCGCTGACCCAAGACCCTACCGGCACACTCGGCGTGCTGGTGCGCTTTCGACAGTGGGACGAGATTCTGATCCGGCCGGCGCCTGCAACGCCGGCGGCGGGCGCGGCCAATGACGGCCCGGACCCGCAGTTTGCGAAGGGCTACTGGCACTACGCACGTGGCATGGCGCTTGCGGCCACCGGCCGGCTCGCCGCAGCCGACGGCGAACTCGTTGCGCTCAAGGCCGAGGCCGGCGCACTGCCTGCGTTGCGCGCAGTCCCGCCCGGATCACTCAACATCGAGCATGGGCTTGAGGACCTGTTTCGCCGTGGCGAACACGCCGTTCTGGCACTGGCCACGCAAGTGCTGGAGGCGCAATTGGCACAGAAGCGCCAAGGTCCTGGCGCCGCGCTTGCCGCATGGCGTCGCGCGGTGGAACTGGATGACCACCTGCCCTACTCCGAGCCGCCGCTATGGTACGCGCCGGTCCGTGAGTCACTGGGCGCTGCCCTTCTCGCCGCTGGCCGCAATGCCGAGGCGGAAGCCACCTTTTCCGAGGACCTGCGCCGCAATCCCAACAATCCCCGCTCCCTCTTCGGGCTCACCGCTGCGCTTCGCGCCCTCGGGCGTCGCACGGAGGCGGCGGCCACCCAGACGCAGTACGAGGCAGCCGCACGCATCGCGGACCGTCCGCTGTCGCTGGAGGATCTCTGAGGTCGCACACGGACCACGGAGTAAGGAGGCGCTGATGGAACGCTTTGCGCGGGCCGTGCTGTGGGCCACCATCGCAACAGGACTCTTTGTTGCGGCACTGCCGAGCGCACGCGCTGACACCAAACCGGTCGAGCACCTCAAGGTGACCCTCCTCTCCAGCATGGTTGTCGACTATCTGGGCGACAACGAGGGAGTCGGTGAGTGGGGATTTGCCGCGCTGGTCGAGGTCGACGGTCGCCGAATTCTCTTCGACACCGGAGCACATCCCGGCACCGTACTCACCAATGCGCGGGCCCTCGGGCTCGAACTTTCGGACGTGACCGATGTCGTGCTGTCACATTTCCACGACGACCACACGGGAGGTCTGCTAGCGCTTCGGCGTGAACTGCGCCGTCGGAACCCACACGCGATGGAACACGCCCACGTGGGTCGCGGATTTTTTTGGGCGCGCCGCGATGATGGCACGCCCGTCAAAGCCAGCGAGCGCCTCGCCGCGGACTACCATCGACTCGGTGGAACAATGATCGAGCACGACGGCGCTGAAGAACTCGCGCCGGGCGTCTGGGTCGTGGCGTCGGTCAAGAGACGCACGGACGAGGCCAACTACCCGCAAGAACTCGAGGTCCAACTACCGAACGGCGCCTGGACTCGGGACAATGTTCCGGACGACATGACCCTGGTGATCGTGACGAAAGAGGGACCGGTCGTGATTACGGGCTGTGGCCACGCTGGCATCATCAACGTGCTGACGGCAGTGTCGGAGTCCGTGATGAATGCTCCGGTTGATGCCGTGATTGGCGGTCTACATCTCTACCGTCAAAGTGACGCGCGGATTGACTGGACCGCAGCCGAGATGCGCCGGTTCGGCGTGCGACACGTTCTCGCCGCGCATTGCACCGGACTCGAGGCCGTAGCCCGTCTGCGCTCGGGACTTGGACGCGACCGGCGTACCGTGCTACAGGGCGCCGTCGGGTCGAGTTATTCGCTCGAGCATGGCATTGATGCCGGACCTGAGGGACTCACGCGGTAGCGCACCCCAGCGCAAACGGCGTAAGAGATCGATCCATCACGACTTTCGCAACAGACATTGCTCATGCCTGCGAATGGCTCAATCGGCTACGGCGACGTACTTCTGATGGCGGGAGAAGGCCAAAAATGGGCGGGCCGTGTAGGGATTGAACCTACGGCCAATAGATAATGAGACCTGTGGAATCTCAAAAAGGCTTTTATCTCAAGCCGTTATCAACTGAACAAGACGGTTTAGAACAAGGGGTGGAAAACTTAAGCCGTTTGCGCCACCAACCGCACGCCAAGCGCCGCACAAACCCGGCTAACCGTGTCGAATCGTGGATGTGCACCAGGGCGCAAAGCTTTATACAGCGCTTCTCGCGCCAGCCCTGTTGATGCTGCGATCTCGCTCATACCACGGGCCCGCGCGATATCGCCAAGCGCAGCTGCCAGAAGCGAGCCATCATTCTCCGCCAGCACCTGCGTTAGATAGTCGGCAATCGCTTCATCGGAATCGAGATATTCCGCTGCGTCGAACTCTGGCAATTCGGTGGCATTCACTTTTTTGCGAGTCATAACATCACTCCCAAACAATTCTTTGAGCCCGTTGGCGTGCCGTCGCAATATCTCTCGTTTGCGACGACTTAGACCCTCCGCCGAGCATCACGACGAGTTGACCGTCGCGCATGACGAAGTACATGCGCCAACCCGCGCCAAAATGTTCGCGCATTTCGCAGAGGCCATGACCGAGCGGTTTCACATCACCCAAATTTCCCAATGCAGCTTTTCGCAGCCTCACAACCAGCCTTCACTGCACGGTCTTATCGGCCAAGCCCTTTAGCCATGCATCGAATTCCGGCAATGTACGGACGGAATACATGCCTTTGATTGTAATCGTTCGATTACATCATTGGCAACAGACCAACCAACGGCCATAGCCTGAGCAATGCTGGCCCGTGAACTACCCGAAGCGTTTAGTGGATGGAAAAATTGGTGGGCCGTGTAGGGATCGAACCTACGACCAATTGATTAAGAGTCAACTGCTCTACCAGCTGAGCTAACGGCCCACTTGAGACATGCCTGCAGGACCATGGGTCCCGACAGGGCGCGCATTATTCAGTCTAACGACGCTCCGCGCAAGCGCCGCAGACACTTTTCGGTCACACGACAGGAAAGTGGGGTGGACGATGGGGCTCGAACCCACGACGGCCGGAATCACAATCCGGGGCTCTACCAACTGAGCTACGTCCACCACAGAAACCAATCCACTCAACCTCGCCCCGCCGACTGCTTCGGTCAGGTGGCGCGCCCGGCAGGATTCGAACCTGCGACCACCGGCTTAGAAGGCCGGTGCTCTATCCGGCTGAGCTACGGGCGCTCGCGCTCCCGACTCCCGAATCAACCGGCCCACCGGCGTCCGGACTTGAACCGAACCCGATGGTCGGGGCAGAGGGATTTGAACCCCCGACCCTCTGGTCCCAAACCAGATGCGCTACCAGACTGCGCTATGCCCCGCCAGCCCGGTTCACGGGACGCGCAATAGTACGGTCGGCGACCCTCCCCGTCAAACCAAACAGCGCCATCCGGCAGGCCCAGTCCCACACCGCTGCCGGTCACCGAGGCTCGGGAGGACCACCCGACCGCGCGGGCTGACGCGTCCCTGACGGCAGGCCCCTCGCGTTCACGTTGGCCTTCGTAGGCAGCCATCGGTCGGCATGAGACAATGCGGACCAATTTTTTTGCGCCGCTGGCGGAGGCCTGCATGTCTGCGACACTGATCGACGGAAAACTCATTTCCAAGCAACTGAAGGCCGAAGTGCGTGCCGATGTAGAGGCTTTGGTCGCCTCCGGCGGACGGCGCCCGGGACTGGCCGTCGTCATCGTCGGCGACCTGATCCCCGAGCGCCTGGAGCAGGCCCGCAGCTTCGGCTGCGCGACCATCGACCTGCGCGAGGACGGCGACCTCCTCAACTACGTCAACGAGATCGGGATCAACATCCTCAATCGATTCGTCGGCCTGCTGCTCGGTATCTGCCGTCTGCGCTGCTGCGGCCGTCTTTCGCGTACGACGACGTGGCGCCCCGGCGTCCGGGGTCGGTGCCTGAAACATCAGGGATGTCGCGGCCGCAGCGGCAGCAGCGGCCGATGCGGCGGCGGCCTGCGCAGCCTGGTCCTCAACGGCAGAGAAATCGGGAATGGCCACAGCCTTCTTGCGGGAGCGCCTCTGCGCGGGCTCAGCCACCGACTCAGCCACCGAGGCTGACGGCAGGCCGACAGCAATGTCGACCTCAGGGCCGACGGCCGCAGTGTCTCCCGTGTCCGGAGACTCGCTCGCAGCTGCTTGCTTGGTCGCAGACTTCTTCGTCGCAGACTTCTTGGCCGCTGTTGTCTTCGTAGCTGTTGTCTTCTCAGCGGCGGTCTTCTTGGCTGCGGGTTTCTTTGCTGCAGGTTTCTTCGCCTTCTTCCGGCTTGCACTGCGTATTGTTACGGCGTACGTAATCCGCCATGGCGGCAATACCGGCCTGGGTTTCGAACGGCGCGCATTCCGGATAGCGTCCCATAGAGGTGTAGGCAAAATCTTTTTGCGGATCGATACCTTTTACGCAATCACCCCAGACCGAGCCTTTTTCCAGCGTCTGACCCGCCAGAATCGCTTTGACCTGCGCACCGGCTTTTGTGCCTTCCAGCAGCTTGTCAGCGACAGCACCAACCGACTGGTGACCATCTGCACCCCACGCAAATGCCAGACCCGGCATAGCGACAGCCGCGCTCAGCAAGCTGCCCAACAACAGTTTTTTCATGATTTATTCTTTCTTATAAAACAAAACAGGACGTCATGACGACGATACCAGCATAGTCATTCCGGATGTCATTGTGATGAAATCCGGTAAATAAGCAATCGTTTGCGTCATTTGGACAACGGCATCACAGGCTGGTTCCGGTTCGTGTAAAAAATGACAGAGAAAGCATCAGTTTAACAGGCGAATCCAAAACTTGCATTTCAAAAATTATAGATAGTCTCCAATTCTACCATGGTAAACTTTAAGTCTTCTATGATATTTTGTTTACTAATCTAACTTGAGGTTCTTCAAATGTGAATTATCTTTCGTTGTATTCGTCGAACGCGAT
>CAXBRZ010000177.1:0-5752 GCA_963978075.1 uncultured bacterium
AAACGCCATCACATCCAGGACAATCGTGCCCAGGATGAAGGCAATAGCCGCGCGCCTGGGCGCCGGCTCACCTGCCGACGTCATCAGTCATCAGTCCCGTGGCGGAAATCAATGCCCAACGAACGGAGTTTGCGATAG
Source organism: uncultured bacterium (assembly GCA_963978075.1). Taxonomy (GTDB): domain Bacteria; phylum Pseudomonadota; class Gammaproteobacteria; order Steroidobacterales; family Steroidobacteraceae; genus CAIKZZ01. The sequence continues at coordinate 139 of CAXBRZ010000177.1, forward strand.
AGGTGCGTGCGCTCCATCCCGACCCTTTTCGCCAGCTGACCCACTTTGCCATTGCACAGGATCAGCTGCTGCTGCAGGTAAGCACGCTCGAAGGCTTCTCGCGCCTCGCGCAGAGGAAGGGCGAGCAGATCCTGCTTGACCAAAGGCTCGTCATTGGGCTGCTGGGCCGCTATCTCGCGCTCAATCTCATCGAGTCGGATTTCCTCGTCACCCCCCAGCAAAAGCAGGCGATGCACGAGATTTTTCAGCTCGCTCATGTTGCCTGGCCACGGGTAGTTGCGCAGACGATTCTGGGCAGCCACACCGAAACGCCGCAGGGGAAGACGCTGTTCTTCGACCAGCCGATCGATGTAATGCCTGAGAAGTTCCGGTACGTCTTCCGCATAGTCCCGAAGCGGAGGAACCTTGAGGGTGATCAGGCTGAGGTGGGCCAGCAGATCGCGGCGAAATGGTTCGGGGTTAAAACGCATCTCGATGCCCGGCTGCGCGCCGGATACGACTCTCAAATCGAGTGTCTGCGCGCGCGTTCCTCCGACGCGGGTATAACCTCCCGCATCCAGATCCGCCGCAATCACACGCTGCGCGGAAGACGAGAAGTCCTCAAGGCCGGACAAGTAGAGAGTCCCTCCACGAGCCTCATCGTAGAGGCCCGGCTGCACCTCGTCGTTGTGTTCCCGCCCATGCAGCCTTTCCAGAAGGTTCGCGTCGTCCAGTGCGCCCCCGGCAACGACCACAAACGGCCGTCCAGCGCGCGGTCCGATCGAGTGCAGGTACCGCGCGAATGCCTCACGGCCGGTCCCGTTCTCGCCCACGAAAAGCACGGCAGCATCGTGCGAACCGATCTGCTGGATCTGCTCGCGCAACTGTTGCATCAGACGACTCTTGCCGACGGGTGCGACCAGCGGCGGAAGCAGGGCGCGCGCAACGGTCCGCTTGCGCCGGCCGGATTCAAGAGCCTTTTCCACCACCCGCAGAAGCTTCGTCAGGGAAAGAGGCTTTTCCACAAAGTCGAAGGCACCAAGGCGGGTCGCTTCAACGGCAGTTTCAACCGTGCCGTGGCCGGACATCATCACCACAGGGCAAGACAGTCCTCCCTGCTGTGACCACTCACGCAGTAGGGTTATGCCATCGGTATCCGGCATCCAGATGTCCAGAAGTACGAGATCGGGTTCACGACGTGCTCGGGCTGCGCGAGCCTGCACGGCGTCGGCGGCCACATCCACGTCCATACCTTCGTCGGCGAGAATCTCCCGCAGCGTCCCACGGATATCAGCCTCATCATCGACGATCAGGATTCTTGGAGCGCTCATGCCCGTTCTCTCCTCAGATCAGAAGTCTTCGCTTTGCCATTCTCGCCGGCCAGCAATTCCCTTGCGCCTTGGTCCAGGGGCAGCAGGATCGCAATTCTCGCACCGCCATCCAAAAGATTGTCGGCGGCAATTCTCCCGCCATGCTCATCGACGATCTTTTTTACGATCGCGAGCCCGAGTCCGGTGCCCTTCAGCTTGCTCGTCACGTACGGCTCGAATACCTGCGGGACAATAGCAGGATCGAATCCTGGTCCGTTGTCGGTCACGGTCAGCTCCAGCACAGGATTTCCGTCAATTTCCGCACGGTGGGTCTCGACGTTCACGACCGCATCCGGCCTCCCGTCAAGCGCCTCGCGCGAATTGGTCAGCAGATTATTGAGGATTTGACGAATTCGGTTGCGGTCTACTTCCACAATTCCCACGGCAGGATCAACCGCCAGCTGTACCCGGGCCGCGCCACCCGAGGCGCCGGTTCCGGCACGGTAAAGATCGGCCACCTCGGTGACGAGCTGATTGAAGTCCACGGCAGCCAACTCCATCGAAGGCGCCCGCGCATATTCGGAAAACGCGTTCACCATCTGCTTCATAGCCTCGACTTGCTGCACGATCGTATGGGTTCCCCGGTCGAGAATCTCGGCATCTTTTTCCGGCAGCAATTCGAACAGCCGTCGCCGCATGCGCTCGGCAGACAACTGGATCGGGGTCAGCGGGTTTTTGATCTCGTGGGCCAGTCGCCGAGCCACCTCCGCCCACGCCGCGTGTCTCTGCGCCCTGAGTTGCACGGTGATGTCGTCAAAGACGATGATGTAGCCAGCTTGACCGGCCTCGGCGTCAGGTAGCGGTGTACAGGCAATCATCAGTTCGAGGCGGCTTTTCTCAGACTTGATCTGTAACTGCTCACGCCAATCGGCATCACCGCTTTGCAGATGCAGACGGCAAGCGCTGCGAAATTGCTCGAATAGATTTGTATCAGCGCCCGTCTCTGCAAAGGAATTGCCGACCAGACCGTCCACTTCGACGTCCAGAATCCGGGCAGCTGCCGTGTTTGCTGTTTTCACCACGAGGTTTCGGTCCAGCGAGATGACGCCACTGGACAGGCGCGCCAGAATGACGGCGAGTCGCGTGCGTTCCTGCTCGACGGCGTGTCGACTTTTGTCAGCGTCGCCACGTGCACGGGCAAGTCGTTTGGTCATGTCATTGAAGGAGTGGACCAGAAGGCCCATCTCGTCGTGAGACGGCAAGGACAGCCGCAGCCCCAGGTCGCCTTTGCCGACCGCCTGGGTGCCTGCAATCAGGTCCTGCACCGGCTTCACCAGGCGGCTCGCCCAGAAGAAGGCGCCATATATCGCGCCGAGGGCGGAGAGCAGCAGCACAATGGTCAGCGTCAGGGTGAACGAGGACTTGAGGTAAGGTCGCTCATAACTTCTCACACCATATTGTTCGTAGGACGCCTGCACGCCATCCGCCAGCGTTGCGATCTGCTCGGGAACGGAATACGACGCCACGACCACACGGCTGCTGCCGGTAACGCGGGCACTGACAACGGCAGCCGTCGTCACCCTCAGGCCGCCGGATGGCGCAGGTTCCAGGTTGGAATAACTTCCCCGGGTTCTCACTTCCATCAGGACGTCTTCGCTCGGCGGCTTGGGCAGCACGCTGCTGGAGAAGTCGCTGCTTGCGGCGATAATGTGACCATGATCGCCAACCAACAACAGCTCGCTGGCACCCGAGATACGCCTCAGGCGTTCAAGCTCGGTCACCTGGGGCGCCTCGGGACGATCCCTCAGTTCGGCCGCGATCGTCGCGGTATGGGTTGCGAACTCCCGCTCCCGCAGACTTAGAGCGGTCCGGGACAGTGACAGGGCGCTTTCAAGCCCGGTGCTGACATTGATGTCAAACCAGCTGTCAATGCCGCGATTGATCGCATTTACGGAGAATATGTACACCACCATGATGGGCAACAATGCCAGCGCGGCAAAGGTCATCACCGCGCGTGCTTGCATGCGTGAGCCTGGCACCCGGCGACGCCAGTCCCGAACAAGCGCGACCAGTTTGTGACCGATCAGGGCAATAAGGACAATCACACTCAGCAGATTGACAATCAGCAGCCAGGACTGGAATGCGGAAAAGCGGGTCGCGTCCTGTGCAGTGGCAGCAAGCAGGATCAGAGAGGTTCCGCTCGCCAATATGGCAAGCGCGGTCATGACAATGACGAACACCGACCTCCGGTCGGCTGGCTTGTCGCCTATTGCGGGGGGCGTCAGAGCGTCACCGTCCACGTGTACCACTCCGAGACATGCTTCCAGTCAACCCAGAACATCATCGCACGCAACGCATTCGGCAGCCCGCCCTCCACGAAGACGCTGATCCTCGCGGACGCGTCGTAACGCGCACCCAGGCGAATCACGGATTCCTCGATCACCGGCAGAAGGTGGACGTCTGACAGCGAATTGATTGCCGCCTGCAATGTTGCAAACGACGTCTGCTCATTGGTCTTAAGATTCAGGACAAGGTAGCGCTCTGACAAGGCGTGGTACTGCAGGCGCCATTTTTGCGACACATTCGCGACGTGCTCGTCCATCAGGACCTTGCGAGGGCGGATGATCTGGATTTCCAGCTGTAAAATTACCGGTACGCCGTCCTTAAGTGCCTGCTCGGCGCTCTTGGAGAGCGCAATATCCAGAGACGCGTTGAGGTGATACGTGTGGTCTTTCGGTTCGAGGTAGGCGCTTCGCACGTCAAATGCCCCACCGTCATCCAGCGAGGTCATTTCGGCCCGGGCAGGGGCAGGCAGCAATACAAGGCACGCCCACGCCACCAGCAGGCTCGCGAGGGTCGCGCGGCGGCAAGCGTAATAGTCCCGGCAGGTCATGGAATTCGGCTTGCGGTCCCGCGTCATCATGGCCGACGCTCGAGAGAGGCGTAGTAGAACCCGTCGGTGCCGGCACATCCCGGCAGCAGTACCAGACCGGGACCCCGGACCTGCGGTAACGGCGGCAGTCCTGTGATGGCTAGGCTAGCAGATTCCGTGGCATCCACTGCATCCGGGGTCTCGTGCAGGAACTCGCGGATAACGGACGCGTTTTCTGCCCGCAGCACAGAGCACGTGGCGTACAGGAGCCTGCCGCCGGGTTTCAGTCGCTGCCACAGGGCATTCAGCAATTGGCGCTGTCGCGCCACGAGCCCCGGCAATTCACGGGGCCGGCGCAGCCACTTGATGTCCGGATGACGCCGGATGACTCCGGTTCCGGAACAAGGCGCATCAAGGAGGATCCGGTCATACAGGGTTTCACCGATGATGCGCGAGTCGGCCGCATCGCCCACGCGCACGTCGGCGCGAAGGCCCAGACGGGCCAGATTGTCGCGGATGCGTTGGGCACGTTGGCCGTCGATGTCCACGGCCACCAGTTCCGCAAGACCTGCCACACTTTCGGCAAGATGGCCGGTCTTGCCACCCGGCGCCGCACATGCGTCGAGCACCCGCATCCCTGGAGCGGCCCCGAGCAAGGGAGCCGCCAGCTGGGCTGCCGCATCCTGAACGGAGCATCGACCGGCGACAAATGCCGGCAGTGTACGAATGTCGGTGGGCACCACAAGTTCAAGCGCATCGGCGGCAAAACCTATCGCGTGGGTTTGCATTCCCGCCTCTGCCAAATCGGCGGCGAGCATGTCGCGCGTCGTCCTGCCTCGGCGTGTTCGCAACGTCAGTGGGGGATGAGCATTGTTGGCTTCGAGTATCCGTTCCCAATGGTCTGGCCAGTCTCTGGCCAGTTGCTCCGCAAACCAATCTGGATGCGACCAACGTCCGGCCTGGGTCTCGTCCGCCGCCGCCAGAAGGGAATCGCGCTCCCGCAGATAGCGGCGCAGGCAAGCGTTTACAAGGCCGGCAGCGCCTGTTGCACCCACCAATCTCGCGGCAGCGACGGTCGCACTCACCGCCGCATGCGGAGGCGTTCCGGCATATTCGATCTGATAAAGGCCCACAAGCAACAGTGCCTGTACCGCGGGCTTCTGGTCCTCCCAAGGCCGTGGCAACAGCTGTACAACGACCCGGCGCAACCGATGGCCAAACCGCAAGGCACCGAACGCCATCGCCTGTGCAAAGGCGCGGTCTCCTGCCGAGGCACCTGCTGCCTCCAGCGCCGCATCCAGCATTTTTCCTTCGCCCAGGACGGCGGCAACGGCCCGCACGGCGGCCGCACGGCTGGTGGCACCCAGGTCGGTCACGTCGCCGTCCCCAGTGCTGCGCCCACGAGCGCTCCCTTGCGCGCCTCGGACTGGCCAAACTGTGCTGCATCGACGAC
>CAXBRZ010000178.1:0-5750 GCA_963978075.1 uncultured bacterium
TTGAGCACGGGCACAACAACATCGGGAGCCTCTATTATACTGCGGGCCACCCCCTTCAGGCAAAGGAGATGCACGAAGAGGCGCTGGCCATCCGCAGCAAAGTCCTCGGTGACGAAAACCCCGAGGTCGCGCAGAGCCTCAGCAATCTCGCAACCGCCTGCTACGAACTGGGAGATGATGCCGGCGCCGTTCGCATCATCGACCCCAGCGCGCCGCCGCCGCTGGCATTCGACCACGCCCGGATCCTCGCCGATTACGTCGCGCGCTTTCGCTGAGGTGAGACTCAGTCGGGAATGCTGACGGACCGGCCGGACTTCACTTCCTCCATGACCACGTAGGTGTGGGTCTGCTCGATTCCGTGCAGCGCCGCCAGGTCCTCCAGAAACCGTCGGTAGGCCACCATGTCGGCGACGCGGACCTTGAGCAGGTAGTCAAAGCCTCCGGCCACCATGTGGCACTCCTGAACGGGATCGAGTCCGACCACCCCCTCGCGGAAGCGGTTGAACACGTCCGGCGTCGTCCGGTCCAACTGGACCTGGACGAAGGCGATCAGCCCCGCACCCAACAGTGCGGGGTCAAGGTCTGCGCTATAGCCCCGGATATACCCGTCACGTTCCAGACGACGCACACGCTCAAGGCACGGGGTGGCGCTCAGATGCACCTGGCGGGCCAATTCGGCGATGGACTGGCGGCCGTCCGCTTGCAGCAGACGCAACAGTCGTCGGTCCGTGCGGTCGAGTGTGGTGTGCTGCATGGTAGATGATTTCACTAAGAAGTATGCCTAAACATAGCATATTAAACTGCTATATAGTCGTTATCGTAGACGTATCTGTGCACGAGGTGCCCTATGAGCCAGTTCGTCTGCAAGTTCCCCGAGGACTCGACCCGAGTCGCTGACGCGATCAACCGTCTCTGGCTCGCCGACGAGGACACGGTGCTGCGGGAACTGCTGCCGCTCGCCCAGGCAGCAGACCCCCAGTCCCGCGAGGCGGTCACAGCGCACGCGGCGCAGCTCGTGGAGGCGGTCCGCGCCTCCCAGGTCCGCAAGGGAGCCATGGATGCACTACTGCGTGAGTACGACCTGAGTTCGCAGGAAGGCGTGATACTGATGTGTCTTGCCGAGGCCCTGCTGCGTATTCCTGACGCCCTCACGGCAGACCGCCTCATCGCCGACAAGATTCGCGCCGGCGACTGGGCATCGCACCTGCTCGACAATGGGTCGCTGTTCGTGAACGCCTCGACCTGGGGTCTCATGCTGACCGGGCGTATCGTCCAGCCCGATACCCAGACCCAGCGTGATCCTGCTGGCTTCGTGCGCAATCTCGTCGCCCGCGTCGGCGAGCCGGTGGTGCGGACGGCCATGCGCCAGGCCATGAAAATCCTCGGCCATCAGTTCGTGATGGGGCGCACGATCGCCGAAGCGCTCACGCGGGCGGAGGAAGGTGGCGGCGGCCGTTACCGTTACTCCTTCGACATGCTTGGCGAGGCGGCGCTGTCCGAGGCGGATGCGAAGCGGTACCTGCAGGCCTACGCCGACGCCATCTCCTCGCTCGGTGAGGCCGCGGGCGCGCAGCGCGGCGTCCCACCAGAAGCCTTGCCTTCCATTTCCGTGAAGCTCTCCGCGCTGCATCCGCGCTATGAATACGCCAAACGCGAGCAGGTGTTGGACGAACTCGCGCCACGGCTGGTCATGCTGTGCGAGCGCGCGGCAGCGTCCGGCATCGCACTCACCGTCGATGCCGAGGAGTCGGAGCGTCTGGAGTTGTCGCTGGAACTGATTGACGTTGTCCTTCAGACGTCATCATTGGCTGGCTGGCAAGGATTCGGACTCGCGGTTCAGGCGTACCTCAAACGAGCTCCGGATGTGATCCGCTACCTGATCGGACGTGCGCGCAGCACCGGACGGCGTCTCAATATTCGACTCGTGAAGGGTGCTTACTGGGACAGCGAAATCAAGAAGGCGCAGGAGCAGGGCCATGAGGGATATCCCGTGTTCACCCGCAAACAGAACACGGATGTCTCGTATCTTGCCTGCGCGACACTGATGCTCGATGCGCCTGACGTGATCTATCCGCAATTTGCCACGCACAATGCGCAGACTGTGGCGAGCATCCTCTCGCGTGCCCGGTTGCGCGGCCGCGCCTTCGAATTTCAGCGTCTGCACGGCATGGGCGAGGAACTCTATGCGGTCGTCACCGATCCTGCGGGCGAGAATACGCCGTGCCGCGTCTACGCCCCTGTAGGCTCGCACGAGGATCTGCTGCCGTATCTCGTTCGCCGGCTGCTGGAGAACGGAGCCAACACGTCCTTCGTCAACCGCATCGTCGATGCGCGTCTGCCGGCAAGCGAAGTCGTCGCGGATCCGGTTGCCTTCGTGGAGGGACTGCCCAATGCCGCTCATCCCCGTATTCCTATGCCTCGACGGCTGTATGGTGCCGAGCGCGACAACTCGAGCGGATTCAACTTTGCGGACGGGAGGGCGCTGCGGCATCTTGCCTCCAGCGCCGAAGCCCGGATCACGCTGCCAATGACTGCCGGACCGCTACTGGGTACGCGAAGCGAAAAGGGCTCTGCGTGGTCGGCCGCAGCCTCGCGTCCGGTCTTGAGTCCCGTGGATGGCGCAGTCGTGGGTCACGTGGCCGAGGCCACTGTGGCGCAGGTTGACGAGGCCCTGACAGTCGCCCAGGCCGCTTTTGCCGGGTGGGAGTCGACGCCGGCTGCCGAACGTGCCCGAGTTCTCGAGGCGGCAGCCCACAGTTACGAGCAGCATCGCGACGCCTTCGTGGCGCTCCTGTGTCGTGAGGCCGGCAAGACGCTGCCTGACGCCATGGCCGAAGTGCGCGAGGCCGTGGATTTTCTGCGCTATTACGCCCAGCGTGCGCGGGCGGAATTCGGCAGGCCCTTGCCGCTGCCTGGTCCCACCGGGGAAAGCAACGAGCTTTGCCTGCGAGGGCGTGGCGTCTTCGCCTGTATCAGTCCATGGAATTTTCCGCTCGCGATCTACACCGGCCAGATTGCCGCGGCACTTGCGGCGGGCAATGCGGTCATCGCCAAGCCTGCGGAGCAGACACCGCTGGTGGCGGACTTCGCGGCGCAGCTGCTGCACTCCGCGGGTGTGCCGCAGGCCGTTCTGCAGGTGTTGCCCGGAGACGGGGCCTTGGTCGGTGCGCGTCTGTGTTCCGATGCGCGGGTGGATGGCGTGGCCTTCACGGGGTCCAACGAGACGGCGACCGCGATCCACCGTGCGCTTGCCGCGCGTGGCGGCGCCATTGCGGTGCTGATCGCCGAGACCGGCGGCCAGAATGCCATGATTGCCGACAGTTCGGCCTTGCCAGAACAGGTGGTGCATGACGCCGTGTTGTCGGCGTTTGGCAGCGCCGGGCAGCGCTGCTCGGCGCTGCGCATCCTTTGCGTGCAGGAGGATATTGCGGATCGGGTGGAACATTTGCTCGCCGGTGCCATGGACCAGTTGCGGATCGGAGACCCGGCATTGCTCGAGACCGATATCGGACCTGTGATTGACACCGAAGCACAGGCACGGATCGAAGGGCACGTTACGGCGATCACGGCCAAAGCCCGATTCGTTCACCGCGTGCAGACACCCATCGACTTGCCGCGGGGTCACTACGTGGCGCCGGTGGCGGTGGAAATCGAATCGATCAGTGAACTCACCGCGGAGGTGTTCGGGCCTGTTCTGCATATCCTTCGATTCAAGGCGGCCGAGCTTGATCAACTGGTGGACGCGATCAACGCCACCGGCTTCGCACTTACCCTCGGTGTCCATACGAGGATTGACTCGACCATACAACGCATCCGGGCGAAGGCCCGTGCTGGCAACGTTTACGTAAACCGCAACATGATCGGCGCGGTGGTCGGCGTACAGCCCTTTGGCGGGAACGGGCTCTCCGGCACGGGCCCGAAGGCAGGCGGACCGTACTATCTGCACCGCTTTGCCACCGAACAGACCATCACCATCAATACCGCTGCGGTCGGGGGCAACGCTTCGCTGCTGACGTTGGGCAGTTGAGGTTCAGTCGAGCGGCGAGAGCAAGGCGATGCGCCTCGTGAGCGCGGGATGGACATCGCCCCAGGCGTTCGCGTCGATCCGGTAGGCCGCCATCGTTGCGGGGACGAATTCGGCGTTGGCGTCATCGCCCTCAAGCCAGTGTGCGAGGCGGCTGATCACCGGATTGTGACCGACCACCATGATCCGGTGGCAGGCGGCGGGCAGCCCATGGACAAGATCCGCGAGGTGTCCTGTCTCGTCCGTGTAAATTGAACGCGCCGTCTTCAACTGTCCCTCGCCTAGTCCGAACGCGCGCTGGTATGCACTGGCCGTCGCCAACGTTCGGGCGGCCGGACTTGCGACGATGAGATCAAGTCCGAGGCCGAGAGCCGCTGCCCGATTGGCTACGCCGTCGATCTCGATTTCACCGCGCAGCGCAAGCGGACGGTCAAAGTCGGCGCCGGTCGGAGATTGTGATTCGGCGGTGGCATGGCGGGCAACGTACAGGATTCTCATGCGCGTCTCCTATGCCAGGTCGATGCACAGGCGCCCGTCGATTTCTGCGACGGGAAAACTGCGTACGGGTTCATAGGCGGGTGGGGACAGCGCGGCGCCGGACTTGAGGCAAAAGCGCGCCCCGTGACGCGGACATATCACTTCAAGGCCCTCGACGACCCCCTCCTCGATCGGATTGTCATCGTGGGTACAGCGATCCTCCAGCGCGTAGAGCGCGCCCTGTACGTGATACACCACGATGTACCAGCCATCGGCCTCGTAGGTGCGGTGCCCGCCTGGCGGCACGTCTGCGGCAGACGCGACGTCGACCCAGCGGCTCACATCATCCCCATCTGCAGGCGCGCTTCCTCGGACATCATTTCCCGGTCCCAGGGCGGGTCGAAGACCAGTTCGATATCCGCTGTCGCGATGGTCGGGATGGCCAGCAATTTGTCCTTGGCATCCTGAACCAACACTTCTCCCATCCCGCAACCCGGCGCTGTCAGGGTCAGGTTGACCTTGGCGTGGCGCGTGCCGTCTTCGCGGCGCTCGATGAAGCAATCATAGACGAGGCCAAGATCCACGATGTTCACCGGAATCTCGGGGTCATAACAGGTCTTCAACTGCGACCATGCAAGTGCCTCGACGTCCGCGTCGGTCGCGTCTGGAGGCAACTCGATGCGTTGCGGAGGTTCCTTGCCAATGGCGCCGGCGTCTTCGCCAGCGATACGGAACAGATTGCCCTCGACGTAGACCGTGAAACTTCCACCCAACGCCTGCGTGATATAGCCGACACTGCCTACCCGCAGCTTGACTTCGATGCCGGCCGGAACGAGGACGGCTTTCACATCTTCATTGACGACGAAGGGTTCGCGATCGTGGTGGTGCATGGGTTTATTCGGTGGTGACGGAGGCCGCGCCGGCAAGAGCTGCCTCAAGCGTGCGCCAGGAGAGGCTCGCGCACTTTACGCGCGCAGGATATTCGCGCACACCGCCCAGGGCGGCGAGCTTGCCGAGCGAGGCGGGTACTTCTGCATCGTGGCGCGTGAGGACATCATGCACGCTCGCATGCAAGCGCGTCTTGTCGTACGCTGCAAGGCCCCGGGCGCGTCGCTTTGGGTGCCAGTGAGGTGACCTGCACACCCTCTCTTGCCCCTGGTGTTCAGGTGCTTCTGCTTCGACTTCAGCGGCAGCGGCCTGAGCGAGGGCGACCTTGTGACGCTGGGCGCCCGCGAGTGTGGGGACCTCG
>CAXBRZ010000179.1:0-5692 GCA_963978075.1 uncultured bacterium
ACCGAGCACGCCTGCCGTTCTCGCCAGCACCGGTCCTGCCGTCTGCAGCAGGGACGCCAGCGCTGCCGACTGCGCCGCATTGGGCGGCGCATCGCCACGCGTGGTCATGCCATAGAGTTCACCCAGTTCGCGTAGCAGGGAGGAGACGCCCACCGTGGGCGTGGTGCCTGGCGTGTCGTCATACACCGCCCGCAGCGCCTTCTCGTAGCGCTGCAGAGTTTCATGCGCTCGATGGCGGCGCCCGAGCCGCTGGTCCGCCGCCTGCACCTGCTCGAGCAGTGAGCGCACGATGCCCTCATCCGAGGCCGCCAGGTCAAACGCGGTGTACAACGGCCTCAGTACACGGAACTGCTCCTCGACACCGGCACGCCCGGCAGCAGGCAGGCGCGGATCCGGGGTCACTTCCAGCGGCTGCGACCACATCTCGTCCCCGTGCCACAGCTGGACCGTGTAATGGCCGGGCGGCACCCACAGACCCTGCGGATCGCGCGGCGTGCGGTGCGGCACCGCCCCGATCGGATAGCCCTTGGTGGTCGTCCGCGGCGATGGCAGGCGCAGATCCCAGACCCAGCGATGCAGGCCAGCCGTCGCCGGCAAGGGCGGACGAACCTCGGCCCACCAGGTGGGAATGAGTCCACGCGCCAGTTCTTCCTGCGTGGGCTCCTGCGCATCGCGCGCGGTGTATTCGCGCAGCAGGCCACCCTTGTCGTCGACGATCCGCAACCGCACCAACGCACTCGCATCGTGCGGCAGGTAATACTCGAGTATTGCCCCATCCGGCGGATTCTGGCCGGTCGGCTCGTCGGGAGCGATCGGCGTATCGGTCCAGGCACTGCGCGCCACGCGCACGGCGGGGGATGGCTTGACGAGCCACGGCCGGGCACCCAGCTGCGGCTGCCACTGGCGCAGGCGGCTCACGTCGTCCAGCACCCAAAAGCCGCGGCCATGCGTCGCCACCACAAGGTCGGCATCCTTGATGACCAGATCGCGGGCGGAGGTATGCGGCAGGTTGTTGTTCAGCGGCAGCCAGTCGTCGCCGTCGTCCAACGAGACCCATACGCCCGTCTCGGTCGCGGCGTAGATAAGCCCGCGCCGCACAGGATCCTCGCGCACCGCATTGACCGGACCGGCATTCTCCAAGCCGCGCGTCACGAGATCCCAGTGGGCCCCGCCGTCGCGGGTGCGGTAGAGGTAGGACGTCTGGTCGTCCACACGCAGACGGCTGACCGACGCATACGCCGTGCGCAGGTCGAAGTGGGACGCCTCGATCTGCGTCACTTTGCTCCAGGCGGTGAGGCCTGCCGGCGTCACCTCCTGCCAGTGCGCTCCTTCGTCGTCCGTTCTCCAGATCAGTCCATCGTCCGTGCCGGCCCACAGCAGTCCCCGCTGCACGCCCGAGGGAGCGAGCGCATAGATCACGCCACGCTTCTGGGCAGCGTCCGGCGGATGCCGCTCACCGACGCTCGCGGGCATCTCGGGGGCCGGGCGGGACAACTCGGGGCTGATGATGTCCCAGTGCTCGCCGCCGTCGGTCGTGCGGAAGAGTTTGCTCGCCGCGAAGTACAGCACGTGCGGATCCGTCGGCGAAAACAGCAGCGGCTCGGTGCGCACCGTCCGGATGCCGGCGCCTTTGCCGAAGAACGGCGTGATGTTGTCCACGCGGCCGGTGGAGACGTGGTACCGCGTCACCTCGCTGCGGCCCGCGCCATAAATGAGGTCGGGATCGAGGGGATCCGGCGCGACATAGCCGTATTCGATCGCGCCCACCGGATGCCAGTCGCGCTCGGTGATCTCGCCGTCATTGCCGCGGCTGGCGATGCAGACCGAACCACTCTCCTGCTGGCCCGAGCACAGACGATACGGGAAGGTGGGCGTGACACTCACGTGGTAAAGCTGGGCTGTCGGCTGCACAAGCCAGCTCGACCAGGTGCGCCCACGGTTCTGCGAGATCAGCGCGCCCTGGTCACCGACGAGCGCGATCACGCGGCCATCATCCGGACTCACCCAGAGGTTCTGATAATCATCCCCGCCCGGGCCGCCGCGCAGGTAGGTGAAGGTCTTGCCCCCGTCATGCGACTGCATGGCGACGATGCTCGCGGTATAGACCGAATCCGGATCTTTGGGGTCCACCCGCACGATCGCATGGTCGCCACCACCGATACGCAGGACGGCACGGGGATCCTCCGTGGCGCGGGCAAAATGTCTGCCGCCGTCGTCCGATCGCCACAGGCCAAGTCCGGCCGAGGAGTTGTAGTCACCCGGATCGGTCGTCGCGACCATGGCATACAACCGCTGCGGCAGACTCGGCGCCACCGCAACGTTGATCTGCGTCGTGTTCGCCGGAAAGTCCTGCCCGAGGCGCTGCCAATGGTCGCCGCCGTCATCGGAGCGATACAGCCCGCCGCCCGTGCCACGGTACTCATTGCCGTCTTCCCAGGGTCCGAGTCGGTCCTCCCACAACGTCGCGTAAACAGTCTCCGGATGCTCCGGATCAATGACCACGCCGTTGCCGCCCGTATGGGCGTCTTTTTTGAGTACGAGATCCCAATGCTTGCCGCCGTCACGCGAGCGGTAGATCCCGCGTGCCTCGCTCGGGCCGAAGGGATGTCCCAGCACGGCGGCATACACCGTATCGGGGGTTCGCGGGTCAATCGCGATCTCGGGGATCTGTTGCGCGTCGGGCAGGCCGAGGTAACGCCAGTGGGCGCCGGCGTCGTCCGAGCGGTACACGCCGTTGCCCACCGACAGGTCGGGACGATGCAGACCCTCGCCGGAGCCCACATACACGGTGGCCGGCGCCGAAGGTGCCACGGCGATGGCACCGATCGACTGTGTCGGCTGCTCGTCAAAGATCGCAGTCCAGGTCCGGCCGCTGTCATCCGTCTTCCAGACACCGCCGTTCACCGCGCCCACGTAGAAGGTGGCCCTCTGGCCCGGAACCCCGGCTACCGCCCGGGTCCGCCCGCCGCGAAAGGGACCGACATTGCGCCACGTGAGGCCCTCCACCACCGCGCGCGCGGCAAGGTCCGCGCCACTAGCCGGCGGCGAGACAACACCGAGCAACGGCAGCGCACAGGAGAATCCGACCAGAGTGAGGCGGGAGATGCGATGGGACATGGGCCGTATCCTGCAAGGGGCAAAGGCCGAGCATACACGGGCTGCCACTTGAAAGAGGCATGAGACCCACGATCGCGCTACGCTAGCAACTCCGATCGCGAGGGAATGCCGTGCGCAACGTGACTCTGGCCGCCTTGCAGTTCGCCTGCACCTGGGACACCGCCGCCACCGCGGATACCGCCGAGCACTGGATTCGTGCGGCCGCGGGCGCTGGCGCACAGGTGGTGCTGCCACAGGAACTCTTCGACACGCCGTATTTCTGTTCCGTGCAGGACCCGCGATTCCTGTCCCTCGCGCGCCCGCTCAAGGATCATCCGACGGTGGAGCGCATGCGCGGCCTCGCACGGGAACTCGGCATCGTGCTGCCGGTGTCGGTCTACGAGCATGCCGGCTGCGCCCGCTTCAACACGACCGTGGTGCTCGATGCGGACGGATGCACGGTGGGCACGTACCGCAAGAGTCACATCCCGCAGAACCCGGGCTACGAGGAGAAGTACTACTTTTCACCCGGCGACAGCGGTTTTCGCGCCATCGATACGGCCTACGGCCGATTGGGCCTCGCGATCTGCTGGGACCAGTGGTTCCCGGAAGCGGCGCGAGCGCTGGTACTGTCCGGTGCCGAATTCCTGCTCTACCCGACCGCCATTGGCAGCGAACCATCGGATCCCACTTATGATTCGATGGCGCACTGGCAAACGGTGATGCGCGGACATGCCGCGGCCAACCTCGTGCCTGTCGTCGCGTCCAACCGCATTGGCGTGGAGCGCCAAGACTCGACCCAGATCACCTTCTACGGTTCTTCCTTCATTGCAGGACCGACGGGGGAGATCGTGCAGCAGGCCGGTCGCACCGACGCGGGATTTCTGACCGCGGCTTTTGATCTTGACGAGGTGGAGATCCTGCGCCGGACGTGGGGAGTCTTTCGCGACCGCAGGCCGGACCTTTACGGGTCATTGACCACGCTTGATGGTGGCCCGTGATGCCCCTGCGCTGCGTGCCACTGCATTTTTTCCGCGCCGCGGTGGTGCTCGCGTTGGTCGTAGTGGGGTCGGCCGCCGGCGCCTACGAGACCCCGGCCTGGCCGGTGGACCGCGTGCTGCCGGCATCCGAGCAGTCCGGCGCGCATTTCCGCGTGCTTGATCCCGTGACGAGCGACGGCATCATGCCGCAGTACCGGATCGAGACTCCGTACGGCGCCTTCGAAGCCTACGGGCATGGGCACCTTGTCGCCCGGTTGCATGAACTGAAGGCGCTGGAGGTCACGCGGGATACGAGTGAACTGGATGTCGTCGCGGAGACGACCCGCCGGCAGGTCGAGGGCACACTGAAAACGGTTGCCGGCGTTGCGCGCGATCCTTTGGGGACGGTGGGCGGACTGCCGCGCGGCATCGTCAACCTGTTTCGTGGCACCGCGGCGCAGGCGCGTGAATTCGGTCGAAGCGCAGCCAAGGCCACGCGCAAGGAAAAAACGAAAGGGAAATCCAAGGCCGGCGCCCCGCCGGACGCAAGCGCCCCGCCGGCAAAGTCACCCGCAGAACGTTATGCCGAGCGCTATCTCGGGATTACCGCCGGTGAACGGCGCTGGTACGAGCGCCTGACGGTCGATCCCTATACGGACAACGAACCGCTGCGTCAGGACATCCGCCATCTCGCACAAGTGGAGGCGGCCACGTCGCTGGGCTTGCGCTTCGCCTCGCTCCCGTCCGTTCCCTATGCATCGGACCTGCAGCGCGTGATGAATGCCGTCTACCAGGAGGATCCGGCCGTCCTTCGCGAGCGGCGCCGCGAGGCCTTGCTCGGTTATGGCCTGAGCGAAGCCGAACTGGAGGCGTTTGAAGAGGCACCGGCACTCAGCCCGACTCGCCAGCTGAGACTCGCCACGGCCGCTGCTCGACTGGCCGACGTTCAGGGACTGGGCGAGTTGTTTCGCCAAGCCAGCCAGTTGCAGTCGACGGACGAGGCAGAACTGTACGTCGCAAGTGCAGAGCTCCTCGGACGCTTGCACGCAAAGCAGCCACTGAAGCGGATCCTGCCGGACCTGCGACTACCGGCCGGTGCATTCAACGACGCCGCGGGCGGGGTGGTTGTCATCGCCGCAGAGAGCGTGTTCTGGACCGAACTGACCGAGCGGGGCGAGAGCAGCGTGCGGGCATCACTGCCTGGCCAGATGCAACCCATCGAACTATGGGTCGAGGGCTATGTCAGTGACGAGGCCTTGCGAGAGTTGCATGCGCGCGGTTGGACGGTGCGCGCCTATGCGTTTGACGATATGCCCTGACTAAGCTCGCCGGGTCGAGCACGGCATCCTGGCCACCGTCAGACGTAGAAGACAGTGACCTTGAGGGAGCGGGTCCCGCTCAGGGAGTTCGCCACAAGGCAGCCTTGCTCTGCCCGCTCCAGCAAAGCCTCCGCAACCGCGCGGTCCCCCCCTTTCTGCAGGGTGATCGTCGCGTGTGTCACAAAGCTCACGAATCGGGACTGGCCTGCGACGCGATCAAGGACCGCGTCGACGCTCACCGAGAGGTCTGCCCATTCGAATCGGGCGGCGCGGGCCACGCCGCGAAACGACAGGATC
>CAXBRZ010000180.1:0-5677 GCA_963978075.1 uncultured bacterium
CATCAACGGCATCGGTGAGCGCGCCGGCAACTGCTCGCTCGAGGAAGTTGCCATGGCCCTCAAGACCCGTGAAGGGTTCTATGGCCTGACGACGGGCATTCACACCACCCGCCTCTACCCGACTTCCCGACTGCTCTCGACGACGACGGGCATGATCGTGCCGCGCAACAAGGCGATCGTCGGTGAAAACGCCTTCGCGCACGAGTCGGGAATCCACCAGCACGGCATGCTGAAGCACCACTCAACCTACGAGATCATGCGGCCGCAGGACGTCGGGCTGTCACGCACCAACCTCGTGCTCGGCAAGCACAGTGGCCGCCACGCCTTCCGCGACCGCGTCAAGGACCTCGGATTCGACTTGTCCGACGAAGACCTCAATCGCGCCTTCACTGAATTCAAGGCGCTGGCCGACAAGAAGAAAGAACTCTTCGACGGGGACATCGAGGCCATCGTCCTGCGCACCGGCGAAGCCGGAGAAGGGCCATGGTCGCTTGTGCAGTTGTGGGCCTCGGCCACCTCCGGCGAGGCTTCAGCGGTGGTTCGACTCAAGCACACCGACGGCCGGGAAGTTGAGCAAGGCGCCACCGGCGATGGGCCTGTCGATGCCGTTTTCAAAGCCATCGAACGTGCCACCGGAACGCCAGCCAAACTGGTGACGTTCGATGTGCACGCGGTCACCGAAGGCGAGGATGCCCTCGGCGAGTCCATCGTCAATGTCGAATACAACGAGCGCAGTTATCGCGGCGTCAGCCTCAGCACCAACATCCTCGAGTCAAGCGCGCACGCTTTCCTCGAATGCGTCAACCGCATTCAGTCGAGCCGCACCGAGGGCCGAAGAGCCCACGCGCAACTTTCCGCCGATGCCACCACCGTGAAGATTCCCGCATGAAGCCGACGACCCTGTTCGAGAAGATCTGGACAGCCCACGAGGTCGTCGCCGAGACGGCCGACACTCCGGCAACGCTCTATATCGACCTGCACCTGACCCATGAGGTCACCAGTCCGCAGGCCTATTCGATGCTGCGCGAGCGTGGCTTGAAGGTTCGACGCCTCGACCGCACGATCGCCACGATGGATCACTCGACGCCCACGGATGCCGACCAGCTTTTCGGTCGCATTCCGATCAAGCTCGAGAGCGCCGCCAAGCAGGTGGTGCAACTGGAAAAGAACTGTGCCGAATTCGGCGTCGAACTGTTTGGCGTCGGCAGTCCGCACCGGGGCATCGTGCATGTGATTGGCCCGGAACTGGGCGTGACGCAGCCGGGCAAGACCATCGTCTGCGGCGACAGCCACACCAGTACGCATGGCGCGTTTGGCGCACTGGCATTTGGCATCGGCACCACGGAAGTCGGCCACGTGCTGGCGACCCAATGCCTCTTGCAGCGCAAGCCGAAGACGCTCGCCGTCAACGTCGAGGGCACGCTGCCCGCCGGCGTGACGGCCAAGGACCTCGTCCTTGCGATCATCCGCAAGCTGGGCGTGTCCGGCGGAACGGGTTCGGTGATCGAGTACCGTGGCAGCACCATCCGCGCACTCTCAATGGACGAGCGCATGACGGTCTGCAACATGTCCATCGAGGCCGGCGCACGAGCCGGTCTCATCGCACCGGACGAGACGACTTTTTCGTACCTCAAGGACCGTCCGCGCTGCCCGCAAGGCGCCGAGTGGGACGCGGCCGTCGCCCGTTGGAGAACGCTGGTGACCGACGAGGGCGCCACTTTCGATCGCGAGATCCACATCGACGCGGCCACCCTGCGACCCATGATCACCTACGGCACCCATCCGGGCATGTCGGTGGCCATCGACGAGTCGATCCCATCACAGGGCGACGACGTCTACCTGAAGTCCCTCGCTTACATGGGGCTCACGCCTGGGCAGAGCATGCTCGGGCAACCGGTGCAGTTCGTGTTCCTCGGCAGTTGCACCAACGGACGTCTGTCGGACCTTCAGACGGCCGCGGCACTCCTCAAGGGCCGGCGCGTCGCTGCGGGCGTGAAGTTCCTCGTCGTCCCCGGATCCGACGCCATCAAACAGCAGGCGGAAGCGCTCGGCCTTGGCGACATTTTCCGCGCTGCCGGTGCCGACTGGCGCGAAGCGGGATGTTCGATGTGCCTTGGCATGAACGGCGACACGGTCGACAAGGGCGCCACCTGCGTCAGCACCAGCAACCGGAACTTCGAGGGTCGCCAGGGCGTTGGCGCCCGTACCCTCCTTGCTTCCCCCGCCACCGCCGTCGCCGCAGCTGTCACCGGCTGCGTCAGCGACGCCCGCACGCTTTCATAAGGCCCTGCCATGGAACCGATCCGTACCATCCGCTCGCGGACAGTCGTCATCGCGAGCACCAACATCGACACCGACCAGCTGATGCCGGCCCGCTTTCTCACCACGACCACGCGGGAGGGACTGGGCAAGCATCTTTTCGCCGACTGGCGCTATGACGCGTCCGGGGCACCCATCGCCTCCTTTGTGCTCAATCAGCCGCAGGCCGAGGGCTGCCGGATTCTCGTGGCTGGCCGCAACATCGGTTGCGGATCTTCGCGTGAGCACGCGCCCTGGGGCCTATACGACTACGGCTTCCGGGCGGTGATCTCGACCGAGATCGCCGACATCTTCCGCAACAACTCGCTCAAGAACGGGCTGGTGCCGGTCGTCGTCGACGAAGCGACGCACGCTTGGCTTCTGGCCAATCCAGGTGCCGAGATCACGGTGGATCTCGAGCGCGCGGTCGTGGTGCTTCCCGACGGACGGGAGGCGGCTTTCCCAATCGAGAGCTTTGCCCGGTATTGCCTGCTCAACGGGGTCGATGAGACCGGTTACCTTCTTTCGCAAATTCCGGCCATAGAAGCCTACGAACAGAGGATCGGCGCATGAAGGCTTTGATTGCAGTGCTCGCCGGTGACGGCATCGGACCTGAGGTCACGGTCGAAGCCGAGGCATGCCTGAAGGCGGTCGCAACAAAGTTTGGCCACGACTTCGCATTCGAATCCGCCCCGGTCGGCGCAATCGCCATCGACAACACGGGGTCGCCACTGCCCGAGCCGACGCTGGAGCTCGCACGGCGCGCCGATGCCATCCTGTTTGGCGCGATCGGCACCCCGAAATACGCAGACCCGACCCTGAAGGTGCGTCCAGAGCAAGGCCTGCTCAAACTGCGCCAGGAACTCGGGTTGTACGCCAACCTGCGCCCGGTCACTTGCCTGCCAGCGGTCCACGACGTTTCCCCCCTGAAGCCTGAACTGCTGGCGGGGGTCGACATCATGGTGATCCGCGAACTGACCGGCGGTATCTATTTTGGCGAGAAGACGCGCACCGAAACGTCGGCGACCGACGTGTGCACCTATACCGTCAGCGAAGTCGAGCGCATCGTGCGACTCGGCGCCACGCTGGCCCGCGCCCGGCGCGGCAAGCTGTGCTCCGTGGACAAGGCGAATGTGCTTGAAACCTCGCGCCTGTGGCGCTCGGTGACGCAGAGCGTGATGAAGGCCGAGTTTCCGGACGTGAAGCTCGAGCATATGTACATCGATGCCGCGGCCATGCACCTGCTGCGCCGCCCGTCGGACTTCGATGTCGTGATCACCGAAAACATGTTCGGCGACATCCTGACCGACGAGGCTTCCATGCTGCCCGGTTCTCTCGGTCTGTGTCCTTCGGCCTCGCTGGGTGTCGGCACCCGTGGCCTTTATGAACCGATCCACGGTTCGGCACCGGATATCGCAGGGCAAGGCGTTGCAAATCCCTACGCGACCATCTTGTCCGGTGCGATGTTGCTGCGTCATTCCCTCGGGCTTGAGGCCGAGGCGCGCGCGGTGGAGGCGGCGGTCGCCAAGTCCATCGGCGACGGTGTCCGCACGGCGGATCTCAAGCCGACGGGCGTTGCGGCCAGCACCCGTGACGCCGGCGCCGCGGTGTTGGCGCGCCTTTGACTCGTCGCGTTCACGCTGAAAGGCCCGAAGGGCCCGATTACTCGCGGTCCATCGAAGGATCGCGTGCGCCCTTGCGCACGGCGCGGCCGACCGCAAAGAAGACGTCGGTGTTGTCCATCACGCCATGAAAACGGCGGCTGGCAGCACCGAAGGCACTGAGCGGCACGTCGGCACCGGTATGCACTGCCGACTCGTTCTCCTCGCCGACCTGACCCGTGATAAGTAGATCGCCCGTCTCGTCACGCTTCATCGGACTCACGGGATAGCCGGCGGGATACACCGGGAACGGTGACGGCGGCGTCTTGGGCTGATAGTTGTCGACCAGCGGTCGCGCATTGGCCAGCCAGTCTTCGTGCCGGTCACTGTTCGCACCGTAACCGATCAGTAATTTGTGGTCCGGATCCATGGACTCGGGGTAGCCGTCAGGCTGGATGTCGTAGTGCGGAAACCCCGCGTGGTCGTAGGTGCCAACGACTCCGTCCCGCAGTGCCTTGCCGGCGCCGTTCGCTGAGCGCAACTGCAACTCCGCAGTCGTGAGCCTCGATGCACCAATGATGGAAGAGCCACCCGTCTCGTGATCCGCCGTCACGAGCACCAAGGTATCCGGATGCGTCTGCGCGAACGCCTTTGCAACGCCCACGGCACGGTCGAACTCCACCACTTCGTCTAGCCAGCGGTCAGAGTCCATGGCGTGCGCTTGCTTGTCGATCGAAGCGCCTTCGATCATGAGATAAAAACCCTTCGGCGAGCGCTCAAGCACCGCCAGGGCCTTGGCGGCCATTTCGTCGAGCATCGGCTGGTCCGGCAGCCCGAACTCCTGCGTGACGGTTGCGGTGCCGCGACGGCCACGCACCTTGTCGTAGGCGACGTTCATGTTGCCGTAGGCGAACAGTCCCAGCAGCGGCGCATCGACGCTCGCGGTCGAGAGCTCATGCGCATTGCCCACATACTGGAATCCGGCAGCCCTGAAATCGGCAATCAGGTCCCGTGACGGGTCAATCGCGCCTGGCGCCGCACCCCAGCCACGCTGAAGCGCCGGGGACAACTGGTAGTCGGTGCGCGCGCTGCGCATGGATCCCGCCGTTCCGGCGGGCAGGAACCAGCCCCGGCCACCGCCCATCAGCACCGCAAGACCCGTGAGCCCACGATCGTCCAGATATTGGTCGACGATGCCGGTACCGGCGCGTCGGCTACCGGTATGCACCGCGTTGGCAGCCGGTGTGGCATCGTAGACATCGGCGGTCGTGACGAGCCCAAGGGCCTTGCCGGCCGTGCGGTGCAGGTACTCGGATAGGTATTCGATGCGCGGATTGTCAAAAGGATCCGCAGTATCGTCCGGCCAGACCCCTTCGGTATCGTTCGCCGACTTGTTGCCGGTGACGTAATTGGACATCCCGGGCGCCGAGTCCGTGACGATCGAATTGAGGCTCGCAGTGCGCACCAGCGCCACCTCGGGAAAAGTGTCCATGGCGAGCAGTCCCCTGGCCTTTCCCTGTGCATATCCCCGGGCGACGATGCGCCCCGCGGTTCGATGCGCGATGCCCATACCATCGCCGAGGAGCAGAATGACGTTGCGTACCGGGCGGCCCTTGCCGGTGAGCGACTCGACCTCGAACTCGCCCTCCGCCGTGGCACGCTGCCCGTCCGACTGCAGGGCTTCGACATGCAAGCGGTGTCGTCCCGTCACCGACTCGCTGACCGCCCGCATGCTCGCGACCATCGTTCCCGCAGGCGTCGGAGTGCCGTCACCCAGT
>CAXBRZ010000181.1:0-5660 GCA_963978075.1 uncultured bacterium
TTTGTGCCGCGTTGGCCCTGGCCGATATCCCTCCCCCTGATACCCAAGGCTGCTCTGGAAAATCCGCCCAGGATGCCTGTGCCACCGATTCCCATCAGAGCGGGATCTGTGTCAAGCATACCTGTAGCCGTCTGGATTACAGCCATGGTACGCCACCGGGTACGCAGAGCTATGACTGCTTGCAGTGCGAGGTAGCCACTATACCAACACAGCCAGCCGCTTCCTCCAAGGGCTGTAGCACGGCAGGTGGTGTGGTCGGGCTCTGGGGACTTTGGGGCCTGTTGGGGCTTCGCAGACGTAAATGACGCGCCATGTGGGTGTGGGACTGGTGGTGCTATCACTGGTTCTGACCCTGGGGGCTCCCTTTACGTTGCTACTCTGGTCGCCAGTTCTGCTGGGGGTGCCCCATGTGGGGGCGGATCTATACTATCTGGTTGTAAAGCCGGGGCGCTGGGGGCTGCTGGGTGGGGGGATTCTTTTGTGGGGATTGAGCAGCTTTCTGCCGGTATGGGCGGGAATCTTACTGTTGCACCTGCATAATCTGGTGGCTTGGCTGTTCTGGTGGTACTGGGAAAAGCCCGATGGAAAGGAGATCTGGGTGCCTGTGCTGGCAGGTCTGGGTTTTCTGGCCCTGCTCAGTGGGCTGCTGGATCCACTGGTGCAGGCAGGGGAGGCGGGGGCGTATTTCCGCCACTGCTGCCACCACCACATGCAGCAAGAACAAGGCTCAGGGAAAGTAGAGAAAACGATTTAACGAGGCAGCGCACGGAAGGTTTCTCCGGGTAAGCGTGCGCGCAGTTTCCGTGCCGACGCGGCCGGAAATCAACGTGAAAATATTTGCAGTATTGGGGGGTAATCCAACGTGCAGACGCGGTGCCCGGGTCGAGCAGCCATGAGAGGCCCGTCATGGGGGCAGGCCCGGCTTTTTGTGCTCAGTAGCGCTTGGCGATCCCGACGTAGGCCTGGATGCGGGGAGTGGCGGCGTTCAGGCCGCGGTTGATGCCCACATCGAATTGCAGGTCCCTGCGCGCAAGCCAGGCGAGGCCGACGTCCAGTGACGTCTGACGGGTCGACCCTGAGGGATCATTGTCCCAGCCGCCCCACCACTCGACCGAGACGGTGAGGTCATGCGGCAAGGTGCGACCGAGATTGATCAGCTGAGCGCTGGCCGTGTGGTAGCCGCGGCCGGACTGGTTGCGCAGGCGGTCCACCTCCGGACTCAGGTTCAGGCTCCAGTTTTCATCCAGGCTGATGACGACCGGCGCCAGCAGCCCCCATTCGACGGCGCCGTTGCCGAGGCTGCGCTTGGCGGTGGGAAGTTTTACGACGGGCATGAGCGCCAGATCGATCCGGTCGCCCAATGAGAACCGCTTCTTGGCCTTGAGGTACAGGTCACCCACGCCGGTGGCCTGCTCGGCGACCTGGGCGTGCGAGACGCTGTTTTCCACCGCCAGGGCGACCGCGGCTTCAATGTCGAACGTCTCGTCCAAGCCGTATTTAAGCGTCGGATTCAGGATGACCCAGGTGGTGGCGGTGATGTCGCCCTCATGCGTCTGGCTGAAGCTCACCAGATCGGATTCAACCTGGATGTGACCGGCCTCGGCGGTGCAGGTGCCGGTCGATTTGGTCGGACGGTCCGTGCACAAGGCGGTATCGGCCAGTGTCGGCGCGCCGACCAGGAGACCCACAAGGCAGACGAAGCGCTCAATCCGGATCACGCCAACACCCTGAAACAGACCGCGAGGGTCGGAACCGCCATTGTGCGCCCTGCCTTGGAACCGGATTGTGCGCTGGGTCGCGGTCCTGGCAAGCCACCGGGCGGGGGCGGGGCACTCGGGATGGGTCCGGGTTTGCCGACGTTGCAAGACGGCCGGGGCGGTCGCAAACTTAAGGCGCATGGGCGCCCTTCGGGTCGGGCGCCGGTGGAGAACCAGCATGAAGACGATTCGGGTGGTGGGTCTTGTGATGACGGTCCTGATGGCGGGGGTGGCTTTTGCAGCGCCGGCATCCGCCGAGGGTAGAACCGTCCGCGGTCCGCAACTGATGTCGCCCGTCCGGCCGCTGACCGATGACAAGTGCGATGCGGCCTGCGATGCGGCTTCCGACAAGTGCGCGATCGAGGCGGGCAAAGATGCCGCCAAGCAGCGCCAGTGCGACGCCAGTTACGATACCTGTCTGCGCAGTTGCCAGGGCCCAGGCTGAGACGACCGTACCCCGTCCGGTAACACCGCCGGACGGCGCCTCGCCCTGCCGGGCGGGTGGATTGCAACCGTGCAGTTGCAGTTGATCCCCTTTTCTGTATAGTGCGGGGGCGCCGAAAGGCGCCTTTTTTATACATGTCCATGATTTATTGGGGATTTCAGGCAGTCCGAGCATGATGGAACGGGACGACGAGCACTTCGAACTCGATGAGGAGTTTCTCGCCGATGCCGAGGCCGAGGAGCCGGACTACGATCGCCTGATGGATCGGGTGGACCGCAAGAAAGCCGCGCCCGGCAAGAAAGGCAAGGCCGCCTGGAGCAAGCTCGAGGATGTGCTGGCCGAGCGCCGCCTCAAAAAAGAGCTCGAGGACTTCGAAGACGACCTCTGAGTCGTTCTCAATGGTCCTCCCGGTGCCCCGCGCTCCGCTCGCCGGGCACGCCGTCCAAGTCCGATGCCCTCTACGGGTCCAACACTGCAAATGAAGAGTCAAACGTCCCGCTTCGTCGTTCTCAAGTTCGGTGGTACGAGCGTGTCCACCGCGGCCAACTGGCGCAACATCCGGGATGTGGTTCGCAAACGGCTTGCCGAGGGAATGATTCCCCTCGTGGTGCACTCGGCACTGTCGGGCATCACGGACCGGCTGGAGGCCTTGCTGGTCTCGGCAGCGGACGGGCGTCATGGCGACGTGCTGCAGGCCATCGCGGAGCGTCACCGCGCGCTGGCAGCCGACATGGGGATGCCGTTGCCGCAAAGCGTCCAGCGGCACCTGAACGAACTGGGCCAGATTGCCGAGGGCATCGCGCTGGTCAAGGAAATCTCGGATCGTGTGCGCGCCCGTGTGATGGCCACCGGCGAACTCATGGCCACGGAACTCGGGGCCGCGTGGCTTGCGGCCGAGGGGCTCGACGTCGAGTGGCTGGATGCCCGCACGATCCTGCGCTCCGCCGAGCAGGCCGGCGCCACCGAGAAGGCGCGCATCCTGTCGGCAACCTGCGATTACAGTCCGGATGAGGACCTGAGGGACCGCCTCAGTGTCGCGGGCCGCGTGTATCTCAGCCAGGGATTCATCGCGGCGGATGAGCGTGGCAATACGGTACTTCTGGGCCGCGGCGGTTCAGACACCTCCGGAGCCTACTTTGCGGCCAAGCTGCATGCGGTGCGCCTGGAAATCTGGACGGACGTGCCCGGCATGTTCAGTGCCAATCCCAAGGGGGTGCCGAACGCCCGCCTACTGCGCGCCCTGCATTACGATGAGGCGCAGGAGATCGCCTCCTCGGGCGCCAAGGTACTGCATCCGCGCTGCATCCTGCCGGTCAAGCAGTACGACATCCCGCTCTACGTCTATGCCACCCAGACACCGGAGGTGGAGGGTACGCACATCAGCGCCCACCCCGAAGGCGGTGATGCGGCGCAGGTGAAGGCGATCGCCCTGAAGAAAGGCATTACCCTCATTTCGCTGGAAAGTCCGGGTATGTGGCACCAGGTCGGCTTCCTGGCCGATGTCTTTCAGGTGTTCAAGTCGCGCGGCCTGTCCGTGGACCTCGTGTCGACCTCGGAAACCAACGTGACCGTGACGCTCGATCCTGCCGCCAATACGCTGGATGCGGCGGCGGTGAACGGGCTGCTGCAGGCGCTCGAACCCTTGTGCCGTGCCGAGGTGATCGGACCCTGTGCCGCGCTGTCCCTCCTGGGACGGAACATCCGGGGCATCCTCCATGAACTGGGCGATGCGCTGCAACTCTTCGAGGAGGAACGCATCTACCTGGTCAGCCAGGCGGCGAACGACCTCAACTTCACCTTCGTGATCGACGAGGCGCAGGGCGACCGTCTGGTGGCCGGCCTGCATGATCTGCTGATTCAGGCGGCGGTCAACGACCGGGTGCTGGGGCCGACGTGGGCGGAGTTGCAGGCTCCCGGCTCACCGGTGACTGCCGGTACGGCGTGGTGGCGCACGCGTCAGGCGGAACTCCTCTCTGCGCTGGGCAACGAGGACTGCGCCTACGTCTACGATCTGGCGGGCGTGCGCGCCGCCGCGGCCGACCTGACCGGCATGCCGGGCGTCAGCCAGGTGCATTACGCCATGAAGGCCAATCCGCACCCGGAAATCCTGCGCACGCTGGCCGGCGCGGGAGTCGGTTTTGACTGCGTCTCGCGCGGGGAATTCGAACGCCTTGTCGAGTCGGTACCCACGCTTGACCGTGCGCACGTGCTCTACACGCCTAACTTCGCGCCGCGCCATGAGTACGTCTGGGCGCTTGACGAGGGGCTGATGGTGACGTTGGACAACCTGCATCCGCTGCGCGAGTGGCCGGAACTGTTCAAGGATCGCGAGGTGTTCGTACGCATCGACACCGGCCGCGGACACGGTCACCACCGTCACGTGCGAACGGCGGGCGTGCACTCGAAATTCGGCGTGCCGTTGTTCGAGGTGGAGGAACTCCAGCGTCTCGCCAATGCGGCAGGGGCGAGGATCGTCGGTCTGCATGCGCATACCGGCAGCGGTATTTTCGCCAGTGACAACTGGATCGAGGTGGCCGGGATCCTTTCCGACCTCGCGCTGCGTTTCGCGACGGTGCGGGTCCTCGATCTGGGCGGTGGTTTTGGCGTGCCGGACAAGGCCAGCCGGGCGCCCGTGGATCTCGCCGCGGTCGGCCGCAGCCTCGCGGCGTTCAGCGCGCGTCACCCCGACTTGGCATTGTGGATAGAACCCGGCCGTTACCTCGTGGCGGCGGCAGGCGTCCTGCTCGCGCGGGTGACCCAGGTGAAGGGCAAGGCCGGAAAACAGTATCTGGGTGTGGCGACGGGCATGAACTCGCTGATCCGACCTGCGCTTTACGGTGCGCATCACGAGATCGTCAACCTCAGCCGCCTGGAGGAGGTGTCTACCGAAACCTATGATGTGGTCGGCCCCATCTGCGAATCCGGTGACGTTCTCGGCCATGAGCGCATACTGCCGGTAAGTTTCGAAGGCGACGTTCTGTTGATTGCCACGGCCGGTGCGTATGGCCACGCCATGAGTTCGCGTTACAACTTGCGCGAGCCGGCAGTGGAACGTGTGATCTGAGCCGCGAATTGCGGAGCGAGGGAACGAGGGATGAAAGTCGGAATCGTGGGCTGGCGGGGAATGGTGGGATCGGTGCTGCTGGACCGGATGCGCGCCGAGGGCGACTTTGCGCTCATCGAACCGGTATTTTTCTCCACCTCACAGGCAGGCGAGGCGGCTCCCGATGTGGGGCAGGGTGCCTCGGTCCTGCGCGACGGCAATGACCTCTCGGCGCTGGCCGCCATGGACGTGATTCTGACGTGCCAGGGTGGTGACTATACGGGCGAGATCCATGCTCCCCTGCGCGCCGGGGGCTGGAAGGGCTTTTGGATTGACGCGGCCTCGACGCTGCGGATGAACGACGGCGTCACGGTCATCCTTGATCCTGTGAACCGTGATGTGATCGATGCTGCGC
>CAXBRZ010000182.1:0-5640 GCA_963978075.1 uncultured bacterium
CCCAGTACTGTGTTTCAACCTGCTAAGCCGCTAAGCCTTCCACCAACGGGAGGACGTTCTCAGCATTCGCTTCAGAAGGCCACGTGGCTTCCGCAACTGCTGCACGGCCTGGAGCGCCCCCCACACGATGCGGGTCCGGTGTGTGCCTTCTCGCAGCAACGCTCGGCGAGCGGGTGGCCTGGGTGGTCGGGTGGGCCCTCATTCTGGAATATGCGATCGCCGCCAGTACCGTGTCGGTGGGGTGGTCCGGCTATATGGTGGGCATCCTGCATCACCTGAACGCGCTGGTGCCGTTCCTGCCGAACATAGACGTCCCTGCGGCGTGGGCCACCGGCCCTTATGACGGCGGGGTCATCAACGTGCCTGCGCTGTTCATCGCGCTGCTGGTCACGTCGCTGCTGGTCATCGGCACCCGGGAGAGTGCGACGGTCAACGCAATCCTTGTCGCAATCAAGATTCTCGCGCTTATCGTGTTCGTGGTCCTCGCGCTGCCGGTGATGAATCTCGACAATTTCCACCCGTTTGCCCCCAACGGTTGGATCGGCAAGGGCGTGGCGCCTGCCGCGGCATCGATCTTCTTTGCGTATGTAGGCTTCGACGCAGTCTCGACGGCAGCGGAGGAAACCAAGAATCCCAACCGCAACATTCCGATTGGCCTGATCGGGTCGCTGGCCATCTGCACGGTGTTCTACATTCTGGTGGCGGCTGGCGCCATTGGCTCGCTTGGGGCACAACCGATCATGGGTCCGGACGGATCCGCGCTGGAGCCGGGCAGCCCTGAACTGGCGGCGGCCTGCAAGGCGGCGAGCCAACTCGTCTGCAGCAAGGAGCCGTTGGCTTATGTCCTGCGAACGATGGGCCACGCCCATGTGGGCAATCTCATCGGGCTTGCCGCAACGATCGCGCTGCCCTCCGTCATCCTCATGATGATCTTCGGCCAGACGCGCATCTTCTTCTCGATGGCGCGTGACGGGCTGCTGCCACAAGTCTTTACCCGCATTCATCCCAAGTTCAAGACGCCGCACGTGGTGACCATCGCGACGGGCCTGTTCGCATCGTTCTTTGCAGCACTCTTTCCCGTTGGAAAACTGGCGGATATCTCGAACTCCGGGACGCTCTTTGCGTTCTTTATCGTCTCTACCGGCGTGCTGATTCTCAGACGGACAGATCCCAACCGCGTGCGGCACTTCCGTGCGCCGCTGATCTGGCTCATGGCGCCACTTGCCATTGTCGGATGCGGATTTCTCTTTACCCAGCTGTCCGGCTACACGAAGACGTTGTTCTTTACCTGGGCTGCCATTGGCCTTGTCGTCTACTTCTCGTACGGCAACCGTCACAGCCATCTGGCCGCGGCGCAGCGTCAGCAGCCATAAGGCGGGTAGAGGCGTGGCCATCGCCCCTTTGAGGGACGATGGCCGGTGCGCGTTCAGCGGGTCCTGAACTCTTCCGGCAGATGGGGTGCGAGGAGTTCGATCAGTGCCTCGTACGTCTTGGGCGAGCCGGCGACGATTTCGCCGCCAAGTTGGTACTCGTCGCCCGTGAGGGTGCCGATCCGGCCGCCCGCTTCGGTGACGAGGAGCATGCCGGCGGCCGTGTCCCAAGGGCTGAGACCCAGTTCCCAGAAGGCATCCGTGCGGCCTGCCGCCACATAGGCGAGGTCCAATGCCGCCGAGCCGGGCCGCCGGACCCCGGCGGTGTTCTGGATGACCGCCTTCAGCATCTGCAAATAGGCATCCAGCCAGCGGGTGTTGGAGCGGAAGGGCAGTCCGGTACCGATCAGTGACCCTTCAAGACCCCGGCTCTTGCTCACCCGGATCCGGCGGTCCTCAAGTTTGGCGCCGCCGCCGCGCGACGCTGTAAACAGTTCCTGACGCATCGGATCGTAGATGATGGCGTGGTCCACTCTTCCGCGGATCTGCACGGCGATCGAGACACAGAACTGCGGGAAGCCATGCAGGTAGTTCGTGGTCCCGTCCAACGGATCGATGATCCAGGTGACCTCGTCCCGGCCCGGCGTCAGGCCACTTTCTTCCGCCAGGAAACCATGGTCTGGGTAGGCGCGGCGGATAGTGTCGATGATCTCGGCTTCCGCCGAGCGGTCGACGTCACTGACGAAGTCGTTCCGACCCTTGGCCGAGACCTCCAGAGACTCGAGATGATTCATTCCCCGCAGGATGACCGTGCTGGCGCGGCGGGCGGCACGAATGCCGATATTGACGAGTGGATGGGTAGACACGGATGACTCACCGGACGGCGCAGCGGGGGTGCACGCCTCTAAGCGGCGCGTAGAATATCAGAGACCCAAGGAGAACCTTTCCCCCGTGAGTATCCGCTTTATCCTGGTGGCGCCCAAACACCCCGGCAATATCGGCTCGGCCGCCCGGGCCATGAAGACCATGGGTCTTGAGGAGCTATGGCTGGTCAATCCGGTCCAGTTTCCGCATCCGGAAGCTCAAGCGCTGGCGTCTGGGGCCGATGACGTGCTCCTGCGTGCGACCGTGGTGGGGTCGTTGGCTGAGGCGGTGGCCGGTTGCGGCTGGGTCCTCGGTACCTCCGCAAGGCTGCGGGGGGCGTTCTACTGGCCGGTCCTGACGCCGCGGGAAGCGGCTCCACGGCTATTGCAGGCCGAATTGGATGCCCCCGTAGCCGTCGTATTCGGGACCGAACGGACGGGGCTTACCAACGAGGACTTCGAGCGGTGCAATGCCCTGCTGCATATCCCCGCCAATCCGGCATACGAGTCGCTGAATCTTGCGCAGGCGGTCCAGATTCTGGCCTACGAGTTGCGTGCGGCGAGGGATCCGTCTGCGCCGCCTGTGCGGCGGGCTGTGCCGCTCGCGCAGAGTGGTGAACTCGAGCGGCTGAATGCCCACCTTGCGCAGGTGCTGGATGCGGTGGAGTTCACTGACCGAAGTGGCATCGGGCATCTGGAACGGCGATTCGCGCGAATCTTCGGTCGGGCGGAACTCGATCAGCACGAGGTGAACATGTTCCGCGGTCTGTTGGCCGCGGTCATGGCCAAGGTTCGCTCGACGCACGGGTCTACGACGTGATTTACCTCGACCATGCGGCAACGACCCCTGTGCTGCCTGCCGTCGCTGCGGCGATGGCTGACTGCCTGCGCTCGCCCTTGGGGAACGCTTCGGCGCTCCACGAACCGGGCGAGGCGGCCCGCGCGCTTGTCGAGCAGGCGAGGGTGCAGGTAGCGGCATTGCTGGACGCGAAGGCCTCTGAACTCGTTTTCACCTCCGGGGCCACGGAGTCAGACAATCTGGCCCTCCAGGGTGTGTTCCATCCCGCGGGCGGGCATCTCGTGACCAGCCGGATCGAACACCGGGCGGTGCTGGATACCGCCCGGCAATTACAGTCGCGGGGGGTCGGCGTGAGCCTCGTCACGAGTGACCGCGGTGGACGTGTGGAAGCCGATCGGGTCGCGGCGGTGCTGCGGCCGGATACCCGCCTCGTGTCGATCATGCTGGCAAACAACGAAACCGGAGTCCTGCAGGACCTTCCGGCGATTGTGGCCCTGTGCCGTGCGCGAGGAGTGCTCGTCCATACGGATGCGGCGCAGGTTGTGGGTCACCTGCCGGTCTCGGTTCGCCAGCTTGACGTTGATCTGCTGAGCCTTTCCGCCCACAAGATGGGTGGCCCCAGTGGCATCGGTGCGCTCTGGGTGGGTGACCGCGCGAGGTCATTACGCCCCATCCTTTATGGCGGCGGACAGGAGAATGGCCTGCGCCCGGGCACCCTCCCGGTGCACCAGATTGCCGGAATGGGGGAGGCATGCCGAGTCGTGGCGGGCGACCTCGTTGCCGAGGCGCAGCGTCAACGCGCCCTCTGCGCGCGACTGCTGGGGCGTCTTACCGCGTTGGGAGGCGTCTCGCGCAATGGCACTGGGGATCACGCGGTGCCGCACATCCTTAATCTGCGATTCGAAGGCGTCGACGGGGAGGCCTTGCATGCCAGTCTGCCGGGTCTGGCCGTCTCGGGTGGGTCGGCATGTGGGGCGGAGCGCGGCGAGCCCAGTTATGTCCTGCGTGCATTGGGTCTTGCCGACGCACAGGCGGAAGCCAGTGTCCGATTCAGTTTTGGTAGGGAAAATACCGATAAAGATATCGAAGAGGCGGCTAAAATCGTCGAAAAAGCCGTTATCAGGTTGCGTGGAATGAGTCCGGTATGAGCCGGCTGACCTATCCCGATCACGTCTGGACGTTGTTCGTAGAGGCTCCCGGGGCGGGGCGCCCCTTGGCGGCACCGGAGTGGGTCGTGGGGGAGGCGCACGAGCCGATTTCCGAAACGTACGTCCGCTTCCACTTGCGCGGGCCGCGCGAGCGGCCCGTCGAAGCCCGCTACGAGGTTAGAGGCTGTCCTTTCACCGTGGCCGCGGCGGCCTCGCTGGCGCTCAAGGTGAACGGTCAAGGGCCGCTGCCGCCGCGCTTCGATGCCCGGCAATTGCTGCAGGAACTCGCAGCGCCGGTGCCGAAACTTGGCCGGATTCTGGTGGTCGAAGAGGCGTATCGGCGGGCACTTCAACGACTGCCGTCGATTGCCTAATATGGTCGCGGTGCAACGAGGAGAGCGCGGGATGGGAGTGTTTTTGTCGGCGGCTGCAGCGGAACGGGTGACGAGCTTTCTCTGCGCAAGGGGCCACGGCATCGGGCTTAGGCTGGGTATCAAGCGTACCGGCTGCTCCGGGTACGCCTATGTCGTGAATTACGCCGAATCGGTCGAAGCGGGCGATACCGTGTTCGAGGATCGCGGCGTCAAGGTCATCGTCGACGCCCAAAGCCTGGACTTTGTCGAGGGCACCGAGGTCGATTTCGTGCGCCATGGATTGAATGAAGCGTTCAAGTTCCACAATCCGCGGGCCAAGGCCGAGTGCGGTTGCGGGGAAAGTTTCTCGTTCTGAGAGTTTAGGGTTCAGGTTCAAAATTTCCTTTCGCGTCACCCACTTCCGTGGCTTTTTCGTTGCGGGACGGGGGCTTGGACCGTACAATGTGCGGTCTTTCCCTGTGTTTGTGAGGTTGAGTCATGGCGCTCGAGCGCACCCTGTCGATCATCAAGCCCGATGGCGTTGAAAAGAACCTGATTGGCCAGGTTTACGCCCGGTTCGAAAAGGCCGGCCTGCGTATTGTTGCGGCCCGCATGCGCCACCTGACGCTCAGCGAGGCGGAGGGCTTCTATGCCGTCCACCGTGAACGCGGCTTCTTCAATGACCTTTGCAAGTACATGATGTCCGGTCCTGTGGTTGTCTCGGTGCTGGAAGGTGAGAACGCCGTGGCCGCGCATCGCGACATCATGGGCGCCACCGACCCGAAGAAAGCGGCGCCGGGCACGATCCGCGCCGACTTCGCGTCGAGCATCGAAGAGAACGTCGCTCACGGATCGGACTCGCTGGAGAACGCTGCGCGCGAGATCGCGTATTTCTTCGCTGAGACCGAACTCTGCCCACGTACCCGCTGAGGTCGTGGGGTTCTCGCCATGACTGACGGCGCTCAGGAACGCATCAATCTCCTCGGACTCGCTCCGGCGGAGATGGAGGCGTTTGCCGTCGGTCTTGGCGAGAAGCCGTTCCGCGGCCGCCAACTGCTGACTTGGTTGTACAAGCGGCGGGCGGGTGACTTCGATGGAATGACGGAT
>CAXBRZ010000183.1:0-5629 GCA_963978075.1 uncultured bacterium
CCTCGCCGAGTGCCTCGCCGGCATGGCGCTGACCCAGCTGGTGCGGCCCGGGGCCCCTGTGATCATGGGCTCCTTCGTCGGCGCGATCTCGATGCGCACGGGTGCGCCGACCTTCGGCACCGCCGAGGCCACCCAGATGATATTCGCCACTGCCCAGCTGGCCCGTCGTCTCGGCGTCCCGGTGCGCAGCGGCGGCTCGCTGTGCAGCGCCAAGGTCGCCGACGCGCAGGCCGCCTATGAAAGCGCGCACACGCTGCTGCCGACCCTGCTCTCGGGCGTCAACCTCGTGACCCACGCCGCCGGCTGGCTGGAAGGCGGTCTCGTGGCGTCGTACGAAAAGTTCGCGATGGATGTGGACCAGCTGGCCATGATGCAGGCCCTCGCCGGCGGCATGGACATGGGTGAACGCGGCCAGGCGCTCGACGCGCTGCGCGAGGTCGGTCCCGGCGGGCACTTCCTCGGCTGTGCGCACACGCAGGCGAACTTCGAGAGCGCCTTTCACCAGTCCAGCATCGCCGACTACACCGCCTACGAGCAGTGGGTGCTGGATGGCCGGCTCACCGCGGAACAGCGCGCCAACGCCGTATACAAGCGCATGCTCGCCGATTACGAGGATCCGGGCCTCGACCCGGCCATCGACGAGGCACTGCAGGATTTCATGGCGCGCCGTCGCGCCGTGCTGCCGGACAGGATCGAGGAGGAATGATGAAGCCGCATTATCGGGTCGTGGTCATCGGCGGAGGCATCGTCGGCACGAGCGTGCTCTACCACCTCACCCGAAAAGGCTGGAGCGATGTCGCACTGATCGAGCGCGCCGAACTCACCGCCGGCTCCACCTGGCACGCCGCCGCGGGTTTCCACTCGATCAACGACGATCCGAACATCGCCGCGCTGCAGGCCTACACGATCTCGCTCTACAAGGAGATCGAGGCGGAGAGCGGCCAGAGCATCGGCATGCACATGCCCGGCGGCTATTCGATCGCGACGAGTCCCGAGCGCTGGGAGTGGTTGCGCGGCGAGTGCTCCGTCTACGAGACGCTCGGCATTCATGCCCGCCTCGCGACGCCGGAGGAGATCGTCGCCGAGTGTCCGATCGTGAGCCCCGACGGGCTGCTCGGCGGTCTCTTCGACCCGCACGAGGGCGCCGTCGATCCGCACGGCACGACCCACGCCTTCGCCATCGCCGCACGCAAGCGCGGTGCCGAGGTCATCCTGCGCAACCGCGTCCTTGCACTCACGCCGCTGCCGAACGGCCACTGGCGGCTCGACACCGAGCAGGGCCCGGTCGAGGCCGAGCACGTGGTCAACGCCGCGGGGCTGTGGGCACGACGGGTCGGACGGATGGCGGGGCTCAACCTGCCGCTCACGCCGATGCAGCACCACTATCTGATCACCGAGTCCCTGCCCGAGCTTCAGGCGATGGACCACGAGATGCCGTGCGTGACGGATCTTGAGGGCTTCACGTACCTGCAGCAGGAGAAGAAGGGCGTGCTCCTTGGCGTGTACGAGCGCGACCCGCGCCACTGGAACCCCGCAGGCGCGCCGTGGGATTACGGCATGGACCTCATCCCCGAGGAGATCGACCGCATCGCGCCCGAGCTCATGATCGGTTTCCGCCGCTTTCCGACGCTCGAGCGTGCCGGCATCCGTCGCTGGGTCAACGGCGCCTTCACCTTCACGCCGGACGGCAACCCGCTGGTGGGGCCGGTGCCGGGCCTGCGCAACTACTGGACCGCCTGCGGCTGCATGGGCGGCTTCTCGCAGGGCGGTGCCATCGGCCTTGTGCTGTCCAACTGGATGGTGGACGGAGACCCCGGCAGCGACATCTTCGGCATGGACGTCGCGCGCTACGGCGCGTGGGCCTCGAACGAGCGCTACCTGCTCGACACCACGCGCCAGTTCTACGAGCGTCGTTTCGTCATGGCCTACCCGAACGAGGAACTGCCGGCGGGACGGCCGCTGCGCACGACCCCCGCCTACGACGCGCAGGCCGCCGCCGGTGCACGCTTCGGGGTCGTCTGGGGCATGGAGAGTCCGCAGTTCTACGCCACCGACACGCCGGACTTCACCGATCCGCCGACGCTGCGCCGCTCGGCCGCGCACCGCTTCATCGCCGAGGAAGTGCGGGCCACCCGCGAGGCCTGCGGCCTGATCGACACCGGCGTCTACGCACGCTATTCGGTCAGCGGCCCGGGGGCACGTGCCTATCTCGACCACCTCCTGGCGAGCCGTCTGCCCGAGGTCGGCCGGGTCCGGCTCGCGCCGATGCTCGCCCCGTCGGGGCGCCTGCTCGGCGACCTGTCGGTCACCTGTCTTGCCGAGGACGAGTACTGGCTCGTCGGCTCCTACTATCTGCAGGAGTGGCACCTGCGCTGGCTGCGCGAGCACCTGCCACGCTCGGGCGTCACGCTCAGGAACCTGTCGGACGAGTGGATGGGTGTCTCGCTGTCGGGACCTGCGTCGCGCGAGCTGCTCTCCCGGCTCGTTCCGGACGACCTCTCGGACGCCGCCCTGCCGTTCATGGCCGCGCAGCGCCGTCAGGTGGGACTCTCCAACGCGCTCGTCGCACGCCTGTCGCTCACCGGCGAGCTCGGCTACGAGATCAACGTGCCGGCCGCATCCCTGCGAAGGCTCTGGCAGGATCTCGTCACGCTCGGTCGCGAGCACGGACTGCGCCCGGTCGGCATGCGCGCACAGGACTGCCTGCGTCTCGAGAAGGGTTACGGCATCTGGTCGTGCGAGTTCAGCGCCTCCAACACGCCGAGCCAGTGCGGCCTGTCCCGCTACGTGGCTTACGACAAGGGCGACTTCATCGGCCGGGAGGCCGCCTTGAAGGACCGCGATGTGCCGCCGGAGGATCGTCTCGTGCTGCTTCGTCTCGCGCCCGGCGTCGATGCGGATGTCGCCGGCTACGAACCGGTGCGCGCCGCCGGCCGACGCGTGGGTTACATCACAAGCGGAGCCTATGGTCACCACGTGGGGCGCAGCCTTGCGCTTGCGTACGTGGCGCGCGACGCGCTGCGTGACGGCGCGCCACTCTCGGTCGATCTCATCGGCACACCGGTCGCCGCCGAGGCGCTCGAGGTTCCGCCCTATGATCCCACCGGTTCGCGCCTGCGCGGCTGAGCGGCCATAATCGAGAGGCCCTCAGGGGGCTTGAAGGGGGCGTGACATGAGCGGACGAGGCGAACCGATCCGGATCCGCTGGTGGATCTTCCTGTACCTGTGTGCGTTTGCGCTTTTGAGCTACCTGCAGCGCACCGGCGTTGCGGTTGCGGCGGATGCGATGATGCCGGCGCTGCACCTCAGCCACTTCCAGATCGGCATCCTGCTCGGCACGTTCCCGCTCACCTACCTGATCTGCCAGATTCCAGGCGCGACCTTCGGCCGTCGCTTCGGGGCACGGGCGACCTATGCGGGCGTCGGGATCATCGGGATGGTGGCGCTGGCGGGCATTCCGCTCGCACCGGTCCTCTTCACCGGCACCGGCGTGTTCGTCGCGCTCGTGCTCGCGCAGGGGCTCCTCGGTGCCTCGCAGGGTCCGGTGTTTCCCTTGGTCGCCGCGGTCGGGCAGGTCTGGTTTCCGGAGAACCGCTGGTCGTTCATCAACGGCACCATCTCCACCGGCATGAACCTGGGCGGCATGCTCGCCCCGCCGCTCGTCATGTTCCTGCAGGCCCGCTATGGCTGGCAGGGCGCGCTCTGGTGCCTTGCGCTTCCAGGGCTCGTGCTCACCGTGTGCTGGCTGCGCTTTGCCCGCAACACGCCGCGCGAACACCCGAAGGTGACGCAGGCCGAGATCGACGAGCTGCCGCCACCACCGCCACCGCCGCCGCCCCTGACGCTGGCGCGCCTCTGGGCGATCGCCTCCGACCGCGACGTGATCCGCCTCGCGGTGTCGTACCTGTGCATGAACTACGCGTTCTATCTGCTCTCGTCCTGGTCGTTCATCTACCTGCACGAAGTGCGCCACCTCAATGGTCTCGAGAGCGGCATTGCCGGCGCGATGCCGTGGATCGGCGCCGCGCTCGGAGCCGGACTCGGGGGCGATCTTGGCGACCGCTTCGCCCGCTGGTTCGGACCCCGCTGGGGACTGCGCCTCATCCCGCTCGTCACACTGCCGATCGCGGGGCTGCTCCTCTTGATCACGATCCACGTGTCGACGCCCTACGTGGCCGTGCTCGCGCTCACCGTCGCCTTCCTCGCCGTGGAGCTGAACGAGGGCCCCTACTGGGCCGCGACGATGCGCGTGGCGCGGGCCGACACCGGCGCGGCCACCGGTGTGCTCAACACCTTCGGCAATGGGGGCGGCATCGTGGCGGGTCCTGTGGTGGGTTGGCTCTCCGGCCATGGCGGCTGGGATGCCGCGTTCATCACCGGGACCGTCTTCGCCTGCGTGGGCGGCGCGCTGTGGCTCTTCATCGATCCAGGCCGCGCAGACGCAACCGCCTGAACGCGGACGCCCCCCATCAGGGCATTGGCGCGCCCCGCGAGGCCACAAGCACCTCGTACCAGTGCGCCCGCGCGAGCTCGAGGGTATGCGCAACTGCGATGGCCCGCAGACGCTCCGGTGACTGTGTCCCCACGATCGGCACCGGACGGCTTGGATGGGACCGCACCCAGGCGGCCGCGATGGCCGCGCGCGACGCGCCATACTCCCCGGCGAGACGATCCAGTACCTCGATGACCGCGCGATCGCGGTCGCCCGACCCGTCCTGCATCAGACGTCCGCCGCCGAGCGGCGACCACGCGAGTACCGCCAAGTCCCGCTCCATCGCAAGGTCGAGCGTCCCGTCCTCGAGCGGCGCGAGGCACAGCGGCGAATACTCCGGCTGCGTCGAGGCCAGCGGCACCGTCAGGTGGGCCATGAGCGCACGCGTCTGTGCCACCGTGTAGTTCGACACGCCGACCGCACGCACCTTGCCGTCACGCTGCAGGCGCTCGAGCGCCGCCGCGACCTCGGCCGGGTGCGCCAGAGGATCGGGACGGTGGATCTGATAGAGGTCGACCTGCTCGATGCCAAGGCGTTCGAGCGAGGCTTCGCAGGCCTTGATCAGATAGGCCGCCGAGGAGTCGTAGGGCACCGGTGGCGTGATCCCGCCCTTGGTGGCGAGCACGATCTGTCCGCGCAGCTCGGGACGCGCCTTCAGCACGCGGCCGAGCAGGCGCTCGGCGCCGCCGAAGCCAAGCGGCGTGAGCTGCAGGAGCGCGTCGCGGCCATCGAACTCGAGGCGCGCCCCGGCCACCTCATCTCGCTCGGCGTGAGCGCCGGCGCCGCCGTCTATCCGCACGACGGCGCGACCTACGAGGCACTGCTCGCCGACCGCGAGGTGGACGGCGTCGGGGCCGTCATTGCAGAAGGCGGTGACGTAGCGGACGTGCGAGGCGCCGGGCGACAGCAGGTAGTACTGGGTGATGCGGAGGGGCAGCGCCACGTCAGGATCGGCCGCAGGGGCCTTTCCGAGCTGGTTCTTGAGCTG
Source organism: uncultured bacterium (assembly GCA_963978075.1). Lineage (GTDB taxonomy): Bacteria > Pseudomonadota > Gammaproteobacteria > Steroidobacterales > Steroidobacteraceae > CAIKZZ01. Next base: position 5,481 of record CAXBRZ010000183.1, read on the forward strand.
GTTCTTGATGCCGAGCCAGTCGTTGAGGGCGTCCGGGCCCGAGGCCGCGAGGACGGCCGAGCCACCCTGGGCGCCGTCCGCGAGCACCTCGATGTGCTGGGCGTCGACCGTCCGGCCGAAGTTGTAGAGCAGGCCCACCTCGCCGAACT
>CAXBRZ010000184.1:0-5618 GCA_963978075.1 uncultured bacterium
CTTGCACGTCTTGAATTCATCATCAACCGGATGATCGGCGTGCACCCGCGGGCGCTGCTGGAATTCGATTCCCTGCAAGGCACGCTCAAGGACACCATCCGCACCCATATCGCGGGCTACGACGGACCCATCGACTTCTTCGTCCGCAAGCTGGCCGAAGGGATCTCGCAGATTGCAGCAGCCTTCCATCCACAACCCGTCATCGTGCGCCTCTCCGACTTCAAGTCGAATGAGTACGCAAATCTGATCGGCGGACCGCAGTATGAGCCCCACGAGGAGAACCCGATGCTCGGGTTCCGCGGGGCCTCCCGCTACATCGATCCGACTTTCCGCCCCTGCTTTGAACTTGAGTGCCGCGCCCTCAAGCATGTACGCGATGTGATGGGACTGACCAACGTGCAGGTCATGGTGCCCTTCGTACGCACGCTCGAAGAGGCACGCGCAGTAACGGGTCTGCTCGCACAGAACGGGCTCGCGCGGGGCGATAACGGCCTCAAGGTCATCATGATGTGCGAACTGCCGACCAACGCACTGCTCGCCGATCAGTACCTCGAGCATTTCGACGGCATGTCGATCGGCTCCAACGACATGACCCAACTGGTCCTGGGCCTTGACCGAGACTCCGGGATTGTCGCCAAACTCTTCGACGAGCGGGATCCTGCCGTACGCAAGATGCTCTCCATGGCGATCCGCGCCTGTCGTTCAGCCGGCAAATACATCGGCATCTGCGGCCAAGGACCGTCAGACCATCCGGATCTGGCGCGCTGGCTGGTCGAGGAAGGAATCGACAGCCTGTCACTGAATCCGGACACGGTGATATCGACCTGGCTGATGCTGTCGGGCCAGCCGCAGTCCTGATCAGCCCAAGTCGCTGCGCGCGCGTTCCCAGTTCTGGCCGTCGAACGGAACGATGTGTCTTGAGCGTACGGTCTTCTGATCCACGCAGCGTAGGTTGACGCTGACCTGGTCGGGATGCGAGCGGGGGACATAGAAGGCCTTGATGCCGCAATGTCGGCAGAACATGTGTCGCGCCACACCGGTGCCGAAGCGGTACTCGCTGAGTTCCTGCGCTCCGCTCATGAGGCGGAACTGCGACTGCGGCACGATCAGGTGCAGAAAACCTGCCATTGAGCAGATCGAGCAGTTGCAGTCGAGAACTTCGACATCCGCCGGCGCGTCCACCTCGAAGCGCACACGACCGCAATGACAGGCGCCGTGGTGAGTCATCATTTCACTCATGGCGACCTCACGGGAGCAGGTGCGCGCACGAGCAACGCATAGCGCCGGCCACCAGGTCGCTCGATGACGGTTTCCGCCACAGACGCGGAGAATTCCGGTGGCAGAAGTATAGGTGGCGAGGTCTCGCTGCCGGCCCTCGCGGAATAACCGAGTGCTGCCAACCACTGCGAGGCTTTCCAGCGATAACGGTCGGAGACAAGCCAGAGGTAACGGACCTCGGGGTCGCCCGGTCCGACCGCAGCCGAGGAGAGGGTCGTCACCACTGGCAGATGCCCGAGGTACAGCTCGGCCATCGCAATCGTGGTCTCATCCGGTGACAGCAGCACCAGCGGATGGCCAGCAGCCGCCCTTTTGATTTCTCCCGCGGACCGTTCGAGACTGACCAGCGGATTCAGGTTCAGCCACAACGGCGTCGCTACAAAGACGAGTGTCACACAGACACTGAGCATCAGATCGCGCAAGGCCCGTTCGCGCGTGCCGCGGGCACGCAACGCCCGATGGACGGCATAAAGGCTGGCGAGGAGCGCCGTGAGACCCAGCAGTACGTGCCCTGTATCCCGGACGGCCGGTGCGAAACTGAGCAGCACGGCGAGGCCGCCGACGACGAGAGCGAGCAGTGCGGTCAGTATCCGGGTCAGGGCAAACGCAAGCCCGCCCGCCGCCTCGCCCAGCCGCGCTGCCTGCCCGAATTCAAGACCGGTCATGAGGGCAAATCCCAGCATCGGCGGCGCGTAGTACACGCCTCGGGCGGTGGCCGCACAGGACAGCAGCACGGTCGAGGGGACGATGGCGCCGACCGCGAGGCGCCAGGCCGTGCCGGTCGCACCGGGCTCGCGAAGGTGCTTGACGCTGCGCATGAGGGCCGCAATCGCCAACGCGGTCCAAGGCAGCAGATAGAGAGGCAGTTCAAGAAGATATTTGCCTGGCGAGTTGAGGTGACCGCTCGCATAGGCAAACTGCGCCGGCGCGTCGACAGCCACCGCCCGCCCGACGAGGTTGTACCAGAACAGCACCCGCAACGATTCAAGGCCATCGGGTCGGCCGAGCACGGCCAGCACCCATGCGCCGATCAGGAGCGCGAGTACCGGCACCACCAACCACAATTGCGGCCTCAGCAGTTCCCGCCAGCGTCGCTCAAGGACAATGACCGTCAGATAGGCAAATCCCGGCACCATCCAGGCCGCCGGACCCTTCGCAAAGAAGGCCACACCGAGCCCTGCGGCCAGCATGAGATACCCCCGGCGACGACCCGAGGACGATTCGGTGGTGAGGGCGGCGTACATCCCCGCCAGCGACAGGGCGACTCCCGCCACCAACGGCGCATCGGTCGCCAGCCAGATCAATACGTCATACAGCTGCAGCGCCGTCACGGCCACCACGCCGGTCACGACGGCCGCCGTAACACCGGCGGCACGACGCGCGATCAGCGCAAGCGCAATGGCGGTTACCAACCCATACAGGAGGTTTGGTACCCGCGAAGCGGCCGGCGACGGTCCGACGGATGCCACCACCGCACCACCGAGCCAGTACAACAGCGGCGGCTTCTCGGCAAAGGTCACTCCGCCCAACTCGGGCATCGCGTGATTCTGCTGCGCCGCCATCGCCACCACGAGACTCGCCTCGCGCGGCTCGTCGGGCGTGTAGTAAACGCGCAGGAACAACCCGCTCGCGAGCACCGGCACTAAAAGAAGCAGCAACCGCACAAGAAGCGAACGGTTCACTCGGGCAACTTCAGGAAATGGGTGCGGTAATGCGCGAGTTCCCGGATCGAGTCGCGCACGTCATCAAGCGCCTGATGGCTGTTGCCCTTGACGATACCCGCCAGTACCTCTGGTGCCCAGCGTCGTGCGAGTTCCTTCAATGTGCTGACATCCAGATTGCGGTAGTGAAAGAATTTCTCCAGCGCAGGCATGTAGCGCGCCAGAAACCGTCTGTCCTGGCCGATGCTGTTGCCGCACATCGGCGATGCCCCGGGCTTGACCCAACGCGAGAGAAACTCGATCGTGGCCGCCTCGGCCGCCGCCTCGTCGTACCCACTTTCGCGCACTCGCGAGATGAGCCCACTCTGGCCGTGGGTTCTTGTATTCCACTCATCCATGGCCGCGAGGGTCGCGTCGCTCTGATGCACCGCAATGACCGGTCCTTCGGCGAGAACATTGAGGTCAGGGTCCGTGACAATGGTGGCAATCTCGAGCAACCGGTCCGTCTCGGGGGACAGGCCGGTCATCTCGCAGTCAATCCAGATCAGGGCGTCGGGTGAGGGTGTCATGGTCGGTTGCCCCTGATAGTAGCAGAGGCTACAGTGCCGCCACCGCGTCCTTCCGAGCTTTCATGCCCATCCTGACCCTTGCCTTCCTTGCCGCCGTCGCCCTGAATGTCGCAGTGCGACTGGTCCTCTCCGCCCGACAGCAGCGCACGGTCCGCCGCCACCGAGATGAAGTGCCCTCCGCTTTTGCCGGGTCCGTCACCCTCGAGGAACACCAGAAGGCGGCGGACTACACCGTCGACCGGCTCAAGGTGGGACAGGTCGACCTCCTGCTCGACACCGGAGTGCTCCTGGCCCTGACCCTCGGGGGTGGCCTTGATCTCCTGAATACCTGGGTCGCCCGTCTACCCTTGGGGGCCGTCGCGCACGGCGCACTCACGCTGCTCGCACTTCTGCTGCTGTCGAGCCTGATCAGTCTGCCGATCGACCTGTGGCGGACCTTCGGCATCGAGGCCCGCTACGGATTCAATCGCATGACCCCGCGATTGTATGTCGCCGACCTCTTGCGTTCGCTGGCCCTCTCGGTCGTGTTGGGCGGCCCGCTGATTGCGCTGGTGCTGGCGCTCATGCAGTGGAGCGACCGACGTTGGTGGCTTTACGCATGGATCGTCTGGACCGCCTTTTCACTCGCGGTCGCGTTCTTTTATCCGCGCTTCATCGCACCGCTTTTCAACACCTTCAAACCGCTGGAACCAGGCCCCATGCGCGATGCGGTCGAGCGCATCATGAGTGCCTGTGGTTACGCCACCGACGGGGTGTCCGTGATGGACGGTTCACGCCGCTCGAGTCACGGCAACGCCTACTTCACCGGATTCGGCGCGCATAAGCGCATCGTCCTGTTCGATACCCTGATCGAGAGACTGTCCCCAGCCCAGGTGGAGGCGGTACTTGCGCACGAGCTCGGCCACTATCGCCTGCACCACATCGTACGCCGCCTCACCTTAAGTTTTGCCTCGGCACTGATCGGGTTTGCCGCGCTCGGCTACGCCGCGACGAGGCCGGACTGGTTCGCCGCGCTCGGCGTCACTACGCCGAACCCGGCACTCATGCTTGCGCTCTTCACCATGGTGGTACCCGTCTTCCTGTTTCCGCTCTCGCCCCTTTCAGGCTGGCTCTCGCGTCGAGATGAATACGCGGCAGACCGGTATGCAGCGTCACACGCTGAGGCGCAGGAACTGGCAGCCGCGCTGGTGAAACTCTATCGCGACAATGCCTCGACCCTGACGCCCGATACCTGGTACTCGGCTTGGTACGACTCGCACCCGTCGGCCACCGCGCGCATCGCGGCGTTGCAAACACTGCGGACATGACGACTGGGCTGTTGTTGCCGAGTGTTGACGGGCGACTGACCGGTTGCGTCGTTGCCAATCACGGCCGGCACGTTGAGGTTCTGGCCCCGGACGGGCGCCGCATCCAGTGCCGCCTCCACGGCCGCAAACTGCTCGTCGTCTGCGGTGACCGGGTCGAGTGGGCCTGGGAGGATGGCAGTACGGGCATCGTGCATGAAGTCCTGCCACGCCGCTCGGTACTGGAGCGTCTGACCATGACCGGTCGTGCCGAAACGGTGGTGGCCAATCTCGACCGGATCGTCGCTGTGGCGGCGGCCCGCCCCGCGCCGGACTGGCAGGTCATCGACCGCTACCTTGCTGGCGCCGAGTGGGCGGGGCTGCGCGCTGCCGTTGCCTACAACAAGCGCGACCTGGGCCTGCACGACGACGAGGCCGTCGCGCGCTTCGTCGTGGCCGACTGCCTCGCCTGCGGCGGAACGCTCAAACCCGACGTGGTGTTCTTTGGCGACAACGTCCCGAAAGACCGTGTGAACAGGGCGTTTGCGTCGCTCGACAGCGCAGACGCGCTGCTGGTGGTGGGCAGCTCCCTGACGGTCTTCTCCGGCTACCGGTTCGTGCTGCGCGCGGTGGAGCGCAAGCAGCCGGTGGCGGTGGTGAACTATCCCTCGCCCGAGGTGCCCTACACCCGCATCACCGAGTACAAGCACCTCACCGGCCAGCGCCATGCGATGACCAGCATCACCTACGAATACCCCAGTGCCGACGGCGATCCGTACTATCCGATTCCGCGGCCGGAGAACGCCGAGCTGTACCGGCGCTACCGC
>CAXBRZ010000185.1:0-5600 GCA_963978075.1 uncultured bacterium
CCACCGGCTGCGGGCAGGCCCGCATCGCCTTGACCAGATCGCCGGTCATGCGGGTGAAGGCCAGCAGGTCCGGCATGGACATCCGCGTCAGCGGGCCGATGATCTCGTGCACGTCCCCCCCGGAACAGAAGTTGCCGCCCGCGCCCTGCACCACGATCGCGTTCACCTCGTCCACGTAGGCCAGGGTGCGGAACAGGTCGCGCAGCTCGGCGTAGGACTCGAAGGTCAGCGGGTTCTTGCGCTCGGGACGGTTCAGCGTGACGAACCCGACCCCGTCCTCCACCCGCCAGAGAAAATGCTCGGCTACGTAACCTTCCTGCGAATCCACCGCACGATCGATGCTCATGCCTGTCCTTCCTTCTCTAGTCGAAGATGCTGCTTGAGGCGACCGAGCAGGTCGAACAGCACCGTCATCTGATTCTGGTCGAGGGCGCCGAACATGTCGACGATCCAGCGCTCGTGCTCGGTCGCCATCGTGCGGAACGCCCGCCGGCCGGCGGGGGTCAGACGCACGCGCAGCGCGCGCCGGTCCGACACATCGGCACTCCTTTCGACAAGACCGTCCGCCTCAAGGCCGTCGGTGATGCCCGTGACATTGCCGCCGGTGACCATCATGCGGCGCGACAGTTCGCCCATCTTGAGTCCTTCAGGCGCACGATCGAGCTGCGCCATGAGGTCAAAGCGCGGCAGGGTCGTCGCGTAGCGCTCCTGCAGGCCGCGGCGGACCCGTCCTTCGATGAGGTGGGTCGTCGCGAGCAGCCGCAGCCACAGCCGCAGGGCCTCGTGGTCCTCGCGTGTCGCGCGGGTCTCAAGATCCGCGACCCTCACGTGACCTCGCCGCCGTCGACCATGAGGCTTTGCCCTGTCACCGAGGACGAGAGCGGGAGACACAGCCAGCGGACTGCATCGGCCACCTCTTCGGGGCGGATCAGCCGGCGCTGCGGATTGCCGGTCAGGATCGAGTCCATGGCTTCCTCTTCGCTGCGGCCGGTCTTCTCGCGGATCACGCGCAGGGACTCGCGCACGATCTCGGTGTCGGTGAACCCGGGGCACACGGCGTTGACGGTGATCGGCTGTCGCGCGAGTTCCATCGCCAGCGCCCGCGTGAAGCCGATGACGGCGTGTTTCGCGGCGCAGTAGGCCGTGCAGTAGGCAAAGCCACGCTTGCCGGCGGTGCTGGCGATATTGACGATGCGTCCGAACTTGAGCGCCCGCATGTCCGGCAGCGCCAGTTGCGTGCCGTGATAGACGCCATCGACGTTGGTCGCCATGACCTTCGACCAGAGCGTCGGGTCCGTGTGATGGAACGCCGCCGAGGGCGCGATGCCCGCGTTGTTGATGAGGATCGCAATGGGGCCGTGGGCTGCGCGCGCGGCCGTAAAGGCGGTCTCAAGCGCCGCCCGGTCGGTGACATCGGCCGCTGCCCAGCCCGTGCCGGCGCCAAGCTCGCCGGCCGTGCGGCGCAAAGCTTCCGCGTCCCGGCCGACCAGCGTCACCGCCGCCCCTTCGGCGACGAGGGCCGCGGCGATGGCCGCGCCGATGCCGCGCGAGCCGCCGGTCACCACGGCATGGCGGCCGTTTAGCGCGCCCATCAGACGTTCCCCACGAGCTGCTGGGCGAGGCGCTGCGCCTGCGTCTCGAGCGGCGCCTTGCCGGACTGGTATGGCGCGGGCCACCACTGCTCGGCGTAGCCTTCGCTCGCCGCGGCCTGCAGCGTCCAGGCGGGGTTCGCGAGGTGCGGACGCGCCAGCGCACACAGGTCGGCGCGTCCTGCCGCGACGATCGAATCGAGCTGGTCGGGTTCGTTGATGTTGCCGACCGTGATCGTCGGCACCCCGACCTCGTTGCGGACGAGGTCGGAGTACGGCGTCTGGTACATCCGGCCATACACCGGCTGTTGAGTCGGGACCGTCTGGCCCGTCGACACGTCCAGAAGATCGGCGCCGGCCTTCACGCACTCGCGCGCGATGGTCACTAGGTCCTCCTCGCCAAGCCCCCCCGGCGCCCAGTCGGTGGCCGAGAGCCGCACCGCGAGCGGCCGGTCGAGAGGCCAGGCGGCCCGCACCGCGCGCAGGACCTCGAGCGGGAAGCGCAGGCGGGCGTGCACGTCGCCACCGTACTCGTCGGTCCGCAGGTTCGTGAGCGGCGAGAGAAAACTCGCCAGCAGGTAGCCGTGGGCCATGTGCAGCTCAAGAAGATCAAAACCCGCCGTCACGGCACGGTGGGTCGCCGCCACGAAGTCGGCACACACCCTGTCCATGTCCTCCCGCGTCATCGCGCGCGGTGTCGCGCTGATGCCGGGCAGGTACGGCAGGGGCGAGGGCGCGACGATCGGCCAGTTGCCCTCGGGCAGCGGGTGATCCATCCGCTCCCAGCCGACCTGGGTCGAGCCCTTGCGGCCGGCGTGGCCGAGCTGCAGCGCCACCTTGGCGGGAGACTCGGCGTGGATGAAGTCGGTGATGCGTCGCCAGGCAGCCGCCTGCTCGTCGTTCCAGAGGCCCGTGCACCCCGGCGTGATGCGCGCATCGCTGCTCACCACCGTCATCTCGGTGACCACAAGTCCCGCGCCACCCGTGGCACGCGCGCCGTAGTGCACGAGATGCCAGTCGTTCGGCACCCCGTCGTGCGCCTTGTACTGCGCCATCGGCGAGACGACGACCCGGTTGGAAAGTTCGAGACCTTTGAGGCGCAGCGGCAAGAACATCGGCGGGCGCGGGGAGTCGACGCCGGCCTTCACTGCCAACTCCCGCTCGACGTCGGCCACGAACGCCCGGTCGCGCAGGCGCAGGTTGGCATGGCCGATGCGCTGGCTGCCGGTGAGCAGGCTGTAGGCAAACTGCCAGGGCTCGAGGTGCGCGTAGCGCGCGACGTTCTCGAACCACTCCATGCGGTTGCGCGCAGCGTTCTGCAGCTTCAGTGCCTCCAGCGTCCGGGCCTTCTGGTAGCGCACGAGTCCCGCCTCGACATCCGTGGCGCCGACCACTTCCTGCACAAGCGCAATCGCGTCTTCCATGGCGAGTTTGGTGCCCGAGCCGATGCCGAAATGGGCGGTGTGCGCGGCATCGCCGATGAGGACGACATTGCCACGGTGCCAGCGCTGGCAGAGCACGCGGTTGAAGTTGAGCCAGGCCGAGCCGCGCAGGTGGCGGGCATTGCTCATGAGCGCGTGGCCACCAAGGTATTGGGCGAAGAGTTTTTCGCAGAAGGCGATCGACTGGTCGGTGTTGAACTGATCAAGCCCGTGCGCGAGCCAGGTCTCCTCGCGCGTCTCGACGATCACCGTCGAGAGCGACTCGCTGAACTGGTAGGCATGGATCTGGAACCAGCCATGCTCGGTCGCTTCGAAGGCGAAGGTGAAGGCGTCGAATTTCTGCTTCGTGCCGAGCCAGATGTAGCGGCACTTGCGCACCTGGATGTTGGGCTCGAAGTGCGACTCGTAGCGCTGGCGGATGCGGCTGTTGACGCCGTCTGCGGCAACGACGAGATCGGCGTCGGCAAAGGCCTCCTCGTTCTCGAAGTCGTGCGCATAGACCTGGCGCACTCCGAGTTCCGTGGCGCGCGCCTGAAAGATGTTGAGCAGCCGCTTGCGCTCGATGCCGCAGAAGCCGTGTCCGCTCGTGCGGGTCGTCGTGCCCTTGAAGTGCACGGCGATGTCGTCCCAGTGATAGAAGCTGTCGACGATCGCGTCGTGGGTCGCCTCGTCGGCGGCACGAAAGCCCTGCATGGTCTTGTCGGAGAACACGACCCCCCAGCCGAAGGTGTCATCCGGCTGGTTGCGCTCGATGACCTCGACCGTGGCGTCGGGCAGCGCCTTCTTGAAGAGGATCGCCGAATAGAGTCCCGCCGGACCCCCGCCGAGACAGACAATGCGCTTCATCGGACACCTCCTGAGGACGCCTTCACCTTAGACCTAAATATTTTAAGTGTCAACTATATAGGCCCAAGGTTGGCCCGAAGGGCCCGTCTCGGCATACTCACCGTCCGCAAAATCAGGAAAACGTCCATGTCGAGCTACCAGAAAGAGGTCCAGGTCCGCTTCGGTCACTGTGACCCCGCGACCTTCGTGTACTACCCGCGCTACTTCGAGATGCTGAACGGGTTCATCGAGGACTGGTTCGAGGAGGGCCTTGAGGCGAGTTTTCCGGGCCTGATGCATCACCAGAACATCATGGCGCCGACCGTGCACCTCGACACCGACTTTCCGAACCCCTCGCGCTTCGGCGACCGGCTCACGTTCAAACTCGTGGTGGCCAAGATCGGCCGCAGCTCGGTGAACCTCGAGATCGAGGGCTCCTGCCAGGGCCAGCCGCGCGTGACCTTCAAGCAGACGCTCGTCTTCATGAGCGCCAGCGACCGCAAGGCGGTGGCCATTCCGCCGGACATCGTCCATCGCCTGAAGCGCTATCTGGTCGAGGCGCCGCGCAAGGCGAAAACGCCTGTCGGGTGAACCGCACTGATTAGAGATCTGTTCTCGCGAGCGACAAGAAATCAAGTCTCGTCCGCGATGAATCGCCGAGTACTTTGCCTCCGGTCGGTCAAAGACCTCCTCGGCAGGCAGGGACGCGCCGCTGGCGCGCCCTTCACACGGCAGGGGTCACAGGTTCAAGCCCTGTACCGCCCACCAATTAAAATAGCCGCGTATACCGAAACGGGGATCCTTGCCGACTGGCTTAGCGCCAAGCCGCAGAAAAACCTGCTCTTCAGAGGCAAAACGGGCTAGGCGCCCCAAGTGAAATCTGGTCCGTAGCTCGCGAGATCGCAACGCAGGTCTGTGCGCGAGCCTTGATTCGGTCAGATCTCTCGCTCTCGCCCGGACCGAATGACGTCCACCCAAGCCGCGGAGTTAAAATCCACCTGGACCCCTTGGACGTCGAGCGGAGACGCGTCAGCCTTCGCTGCGGGCTGAAGTCGAAATACTGCACCATCTCGGCGACGAATCTCGACTGCCCCGCTGCGCTCAGCCTCCTCAAGCACAGCAGCGAACTTCTCTCGGGCCTCAGAATAGGTATACGCCTTCATGGCGAAATCTCCGGTAGCGATATTCCCAGCGTTCGGGCGTGCATCATCATTGCTCGATCCAGCGTCAGAAGCGGCGCGCGAACGACCAACGCGCATCCAAGTACGTAGGCATCATAGGCGTAGACATTCAATCGGTACGACAACTCAATCGCCTCTGGCAACTCGACGTCGACTGCTCGGATCGGTATGCCCGCGCAGACCTTTTCGAGTCGAAGCCCCTGCGCCAGATTTATTTGCCGGCGCTTGAACATGGCAGAAATCGCATTACCAACTTCCCAGCGTACCGACGAGGGCGCGATGAGCGTAGCGCCTCGGGTCAACTTCAGAAGCGAAGCTTTCTCAGGCTGTTCAGACGCGACCGCGAGCAACGCGGACGTATCAATTACATAGTCCATGAATTGAATCGTAACTTATAGTTGTACAATTGTACAATTCGACAAGGCCGTGCGACATGAAAGGCGCTTCGCGCAGTAGCCATAACGCAGTGCGCTTGTAAGCGAACTGCTTCAGGCGTGCCATTCACGCGGCGGGGGTCACAGGTTCAAGTCCTGTGCCGCCCGCCAAAAACTTCAATAATCACA
>CAXBRZ010000186.1:0-5598 GCA_963978075.1 uncultured bacterium
GTGTGCCTGAGAGCGCGGTGTTGAGTTCTTCCTGGTCTGCGTCGGTCATCGACCAGCCGAAGGCGCGCGCGTTGTCGACGCGGTGGTCTCGCTCGCCTGGGCGCACACCGATGATGGCGCACGCGACGGCCGGGTGGTCGAGCACCCAGCGATTGGCCACATTGGAGACGGACACGCCGTGGCGTGCCGCAATCCCCGCGAGTGCCTTGAGCACGCGCTGAAGCGCAGTCCACCCACCGATGGCCTCGACGAAGCGACGATATTTCATCTTGCTCCAGTCGGTGATCTCGTCACCCGACGGCTCGGCAACGCCGAGCCAGCGCTCTGACAGCAGTCCCCCGGCAAGCGTGCCGTAGGCGAGCAGACGGATCCCGCGGCGCAGGCAGACTTCGCTCAGGTCGCCCGCGGCCCGCCGGTCGAGGACCGAAAAGGAAACCTGGTTGGTCAGCACCGGCAGCCCGTGCGCGGCCAAGAGGTCAAGATGCAGCGCATCGAAGTTCGTGACCCCGAGATGGCGGATCAGCCCGGCGTCGCGCAGGCGGACAAGCTCGGCCAGCGCGTCGAGGTATGAGAGATGTTCGAAACTCCACCAGTGCAATTGCAACAGGTCGATGCAATCGACGCCCAGTCGCTTGAGCCGTTCCTCGACACCGGCGCGCACCGTTTGCGCGGTCATCGGGCCCGGCGTCGGACACCATTTGGTGAACGCCACGGGCTTGATGGAGGCGATCTCGCCGCGGCGCGCGCGCGCCATGAGTGCGCCGGTGATCAGTTCGGCGCTGCCGTAATGGTCGGCCATGTCGAAGGTATCAAAGCCCGAGCGCGCGTAGTCCGCGAGGACGGCCGAGGTCGATTCGCTGTCGAGTGGCCGGCCGCTGCGTTCCATGTCGGCCACCTGCCACAGTCCGGTGACGAGGCGGCTGACCTCGAGGTCGTCAGCGAGCTGAATGCGCGGAGGAGCGGTATTCACTTCGTGCCTGCCTGTTTGCGCAGGGACGCCACTTCCTCGGCCGTCATCTGGCCGGTGGTGCGCACCTCACCATGCTCGATGCGCCACAAGCGGAAGGGTCCGGCGATGTCGCCGGCCTCATCGAAGGTGACCGCACCGATCACGCCCTCGTACCGCAGAGGTTTGCCCCGCCGCAGCAGCGCCCGCGCCCGGCGTAATTCCGCCGCGCCGGCATGGATAATTTCGCCTTGCGGGTCGGTGATCCGGGCGACGGCCATGCGCAGGGACGCGCCGTCACGTTTCGGGGACGCAAGCAGGGCCAGTCCTGCGAGTACCGTGGCGTCATAACTGCGATCCGCAGCCGGACTCTCCGGATCGTCTTTGGCGCGCGTGCGGAATGCCTTGGCGAAGTATTGGCTCGAGGCGCTTGGCACCGTGCCCGACGAGGTCCCGTAGGCCTGGTCGAGGTACTTGGCGCCCACGGCGCGGATGAAGTCGCTGCTGTTCATGCCATCGTTCAGGAGAAAGCGGCGCGGGCCGCCGGCTGCGATCCAGGCACGCGCAATCGTCGCGCCGTCCACGGGGGTGGCCACGAGGTAGAGGCTGTCCGGGTGCAGGGCGAGAAGGCGCGACACTTCCGTCTGGTAGCTGCTGCCGTGCTCGGTATAGCCCACTGCCGCGAGGACCTGTCCACCGAGGGCGCGATAGGCCCGGGTAAACTCCTGCTGCAATCCCACCCCAAAATCATTGTTGGCATAGAGGATGACGATGCGGCCGAGCGTCTGGGTCCTGGCCTGACGCGCGGCAGCGGTGCCTTGCAGTGCATCGGAGGTGATCGTGCGCAGGAACCGGCCCGGGCGTGCACCAGCGCGCCCCAGTTCGGAGAGTCGCGGCGAAGAGGCCGCAGGCGAGATCTGCAGCACATCGGCCGGTCCGGTCACCGAGGTGAGAATCGGCAGGGTGGTGGCCGAGACGATGCCGCCGATCAGGATCGGCACGCGACGCAGTGTCACCAGCTGCTGTGCGGCATCCACGGCCACCGTCGGGCTCGACTGGGAGTCACGGATGTCCGCGGTGAAGCGGCAGTCATCGCCTTGGGCGCTCTCATTGAGATCCTCAAGCGCCAGATTGACCGACTTGGCTGCGGCCTGGCCGTAGGCGCCGGCGGCACCCGTGAGTTCCATGACGACACCAAGGCTGAGGTTGCATGGCGTGGCCGCCTGAACCCCCGACGTGCCGACCAGCAGCGCCAGCAATACGGGCACCCGCAGGGCGCTTGGCATGGGATGGTTGACCTCCGACGATGACGGCTGTCGACGACGGCGCCGCTTGTCGGGACAGGGCGGTATCGTTAACGTGCAAAGTTTACGAAGGAATGGTTCGGGATGAAAGGCACGATACGGGACGAGGGGGCTGCCGGCGGGCTGCCGGTGCTTGAGGCGCGCCAACTCGTCTGGGCCCTTGGCGCACACCGGGTCGTGGACGACGTCTCTTTCGGTATTCGCCGCGGAGAAGTCGTCGGTCTGATCGGTCCCAATGGCGCGGGCAAATCCACGCTTTTCAGCCTGCTCGCCGGCGAGCGATATCCACTCTCGGGTGAAATCCGGCTCAACGGGCACACGGTCACCTCCGAGCCGGCCGAAAGCCGGCCGGAGCGGGGCATGGGCCGGACCTTCCAGGTGCCCAGGCCGTTTGCGGCGCTGTCGGTGCTCGAGAACGTGATGCTGGGCGCCAGAGGGCATAGGGGAGAGCGCCTGGTGGAGGGACTGCTGAGGCCCGCGGCGGTGCGCCGCGCCGAGCAGCGCGTGCGCGACGAGGCCATGCAGTGGCTTGAATTCACGACGCTGGCGCCGTTGGCGCGCGAACCGGCGCGCGTGCTCTCCATCGGCCAGCGCAAACTTCTTGAACTGGCACGGCTGCTCATCGCCGCGCCGTCGGTGATCCTGCTCGACGAGCCCATGGCGGGGGTGCAGCCGCGCCTGATCGAACTGTTGAGTGAGCGCCTGCGCTCGCTCGCGCAAGCGGGCATGACGGTTCTCCTGGTCGAGCACCAACTCTCGCTGATCGCTGCGCTGTGCGACCGCGTGTTGGTGATGGCGGAAGGAAAACTGCTTCTGAGCGGCGAACCCGCGGCGGTCCTTGCCGATCCGCGCGTGGCCGAGGCGTACCTTGGCATGGCGGCGACGTGAGCGCGGTTCTTCAAGTCGAGCATCTGGTCGCCGGCTACGAGCGCGGTGCGCCGATCGTGCGTGGCACGTCGTTCAGCGTGGCCGCAGGGCAGATCCTGACCCTGATCGGTCCCAACGGGGCCGGCAAGTCCACCTGTCTGAAGGCGGTTGCAGGCCTTCTGTCCTGCGAATCCGGCGACGTGCGCCTCGGGGGTGAGTCCATCACCGACTGGCCTGTGCACCGGCGCGTCCGCGGTGGACTTGCCTTCGTGCCGCAGACCGACAATGTCTTTGCCTCGCTGTCGCTCGACGAGAACCTGGACCTCGGCGCTCCTGCGGGGGCGGCCGCACCGGGCATGGGCCGGGCGAGGGCACTGCTCGCGTCCGAGCCGTCCCTGAAGGGCCATGGGCCCATGCCCGCGCTCGGACTGTCGGGCGGGCAGCGGCAGTTGCTCGCGGTGGCGCGTGCGCTCGTGTCGTCGCCGCGGCTGCTTCTGCTGGATGAGCCCACCGCCGGGTTGTCGCCGCGCGCGGTGTCGCATCTGCTGGCCCAGCTCCGACAGTTGGCCAACGAGGGATTGAGTCTCGTGCTGGTGGAGCAGAACGTGCGGGCGGCGATGGCGGTGTCGGACGAAGTGGTGGTGCTCGTGCAGGGCGCCTGTGCGCTCACAGGTCCCCCGGCGCAGCTCGCGGCCGACCCGCGCCTCGCCTCGCTCTACCTCGGAGGCACGGGCCGATGACCCTGCAGTGGCTGGTGGACGGCATCGTCGACGGCACGCTCATCGCGCTCGGGGCCGCGGGCGCGACACTGACCTACGCGACCCTGCGCTTTGGCAACTTTGCCCACGGTGAACTGGTGTCCGCCGGGGGCTATCTTGCACTCATCCTGGCGGCGCTTGTCGGTACTGCGCTGCCGCTGTCGCTCACGACCGTCGAGGGTCTCACGGCGACGCCGGCGCTGCTGCTGGCTCTCGTGATCGGCGCCGCGCTCACCGGGGCACTGGCGGTCGCGATCGACCGTCTGGTGTTCCGGACGCTGCGTCAACGCGGGTCGACCATCGCGATGTCGATGGCCAGCTTTGGCGTCTCGATGGCGCTGCGGGCACTGATCGAGAGCACGTTCAGTGCCCGTCCGCGCTATTACAGTGAGGAACTGTCAATCGCCTGGAACTGGGATGGCCTGCATCTGGCACCGGACCGCGCGCTGGTGGCCGTCCTGGCGCTCCAGCTTCTCGCCGTCGTGCACGTTTGGCTCAAGCGCTCCCGGCTGGGCCGGGAGATGCGCGCAGTCGGGGAAAACCCGCTGCTCGCGGCGGTGGTGGGGCTTGATGTGACGCGCGTTTACCGGGTCACCTGGATCCTCAGCGGGATGCTGGCGGGCACCGCGGGGGTGGGTCTTGGCCTGCTCTCGCAAGTCCGCCCCTCCATGGGTGCTGACCTGCTACTGCCGATGTTTGCCGCGGCCATCCTCGGAGGCCTCGGCAGTCTGCCAGGCGCCGTCATCGGCGGCTGGCTGATCGGCTGTGCGGAGGCGTTGGCCGTCGACAAGCTCGGCGCGCAGTGGCGATCCGGCGTCGCCTTCGCTCTGCTCGTGCTCGTCCTCTTGCTGAAACCCAACGGCCTGTTCGGGAGGTCCGGTGAACGCCTCTGACCTTGCGGGCCTTGTCGACTACGGCGCGTCCTTTGGCTTGCTCGTGCTGGTGCAGGGTCTCGCCTGTCTCGGTCTGAACCTGCAATGGGGCCAGACAGGACTTTTCAATGTCGGAGTCGCGGGCATCATGGCGCTCGGCGCGTACGCGAGCGCCATCCTGACGGCGACGGCCCATCCGGCGTTGATCGGCGGGTGGGGTCTGCCGATGGCGGTCGGACTTCTTGCGGCGGTCATCCTCGCTGCGGGTGCCTCGGCGCTTCTGGGACTGCTGACCATGCGCTTGCGTGCGGACTTCCTGGCGATCACCACCTTTGGCATCGCCGTGATCATCGACCTTGTGATCCGCAATACCGACGTGCTGACGGGCGGTGCCCTTGGCCTGTCCTTCATCCCGCGGCCGCTGGACGGTCTCGGTCTTGGTGCGGGTGCCACGCTGCGCCTCACATTCCTCTGGGCAGCCGTCATTGTCGCGCTCGTGTACGTCTTGCTGGAACGGTGCGTCGCGAGTCCCTGGGGGCGCGTGTTGCGTGCGCTGCGCGAGGACGAAAGGGCGGTGGCGGCGCTTGGCAAGTCACCAAGGCGCTACCGATTGCAGGCCTTTGCGCTGGGCGGTGCGCTGATGGGGCTCGCGGGCGCGCTGCAGGCGCATACGCTGGGCTTCATTTCGCCCGACAATTTCACGCCGGCGGTGACCTTCCAGATCTGGGCCATGCTGGTGATCGGCGGCAGCGGCAACAACCGTGGGGTGCTGCTCGGCAGCGTTCTTGTCGGCGCGCTGTGGAGCGGAACGGGTTGGCTGAACGCAGCGGTTCTGCCGGCGGGGTTGCAGG
>CAXBRZ010000187.1:0-5563 GCA_963978075.1 uncultured bacterium
ACTTCGAAGCGGAACTCGCGCCGCTCAAAGCCGCGCTCGGCGCCGCCTGGGACGGCGAGGACGTGTAGGTGCGTCGGCCCGGCGTGGTGTCCAAGCCCTGCCGAAAAGTGGTAAAAACGAAGTGTTGCAGGCCCGTAACGTGGGACCTCGAGGGGGAGACCGATGACGTCGATGGATGCCAAGACCCGTGCCCTGCGCCCGGCCGTTGCCGCTGTGCTCGCGGCCGCCGCCCTTTCCGCCGCCACCGCCCGCGCATCCGACAGCGGGCTCCTGGAGGAAATCGTCGTCACCGCGCGCAAGCGCGCCGAGAACCTGCAGGAGATTCCGGTCTCGGTCGACGTGTTCACGAGCAAGGACCTGCAGCACCTCGCCATCGGCCAGTTCGAGGACTATGCGGAGAAGGTGCCGTCGATCTCCTTCATCAGCACCGGCCCCGGCTCCCAGCTGTTCGTCATGCGCGGTGTGTCCGACGGCAGCAATCCGACCTACTCCAACAGCTCGGCCACGGGTTTCTTCGTCGATGACCTGAGCCTCAGTTCCGGTGGCCAGCAACCCGACCTGCACCTCTATGACATCGAACAGATCGAGGTGCTGAACGGTCCGCAGGGTACTACCTTCGGCGCGGGCTCCATGGCGGGCGCCGTGCGCTACCTGACGCGCAAGGCCGACGTGAACGCGTTCAGCGCGGGCTTTGACCTGGACGGCGGGCGGCTGCAGTCGGGGAGCTTCAACAGCACGGTCGAGGGCTATCTCAACCTGCCGATCATCGAGGGCACGCTGGGGCTGCGCGTGTCGGCGTTCAACGACCGGCACGGCGGGGTCATCCGCAACCGCCTCGTCACCCGTACCTGGGTGAACGGCGCGGTGTCGGACAATGCGCCGTGGGCCGGCGACAACTACAACCACGAAAGCACCTCGGGCGGCCGCCTGTCGCTGCGCGCGGTGTTCAGCGAGGGCTGGAGCGCGACGCTCATGGCCGCGGTGCAGCAGCAGCGCACCACCGGCGCGTGGGACCAGGATCTTGTGAACGACGGGCCGCGCACGGTGACGCGCTTCGGCCCCGAGTCGCGCCAGTACGACACCACGCTCGTCGACCTGCACGTCGACGGCGATGTCGGCATCGGCGACCTAGTGTTCGCGAGCACCTATTCGTCGTTGCCCCTGCGGCAGCAGAACGAGTACTCCCAGTACATGGAGAACTACAAGGGTGGGATCCGCGAGGCGCTCACCTGCACCAACGACCCGACCTTTGGCACCGGACCCTACGAGAACTGCGCGCCGCCGGTGCAGTTCTACGAGTACCACAACAACCCGCAGAACTGGTCGAACGAACTGCGCCTCGCCTCGAAACCGGGCGGACGCCTGCACTGGCTGGGCGGACTCTACTGGGCCAAGTCGCGCGACAAGGATTCCGGCAGCACGTTCTTCACACCGGGCCTGAAAACCGGCAGTCCCGAGTTCGTCTACTACAACAACTACTACGGAACGACCGCCTCGTCGCTGCCGCCCACGGTCACCTATGCCTACCGCAACCGCTCAGACTATCTGGAGACGACCGAGTTCGCGAACTTGAGTTACGACCTCACCGACCGGCTCAATGTCGAGGCCGGCATCGTCCGTTTCGCGGGCCACGGGCGCTACGAGGGCCGCTACGGCCAGTTCGCCTGGGCGCCTACCTCGGCGTCCCTGACGATCAGTGACTCGCAGAAGGTGACCGGCAAGCTCGGGGTCAACTACAAGGCGGCGGAGCACCTGCTGGTGTACGCGGATTTTTCGCAGGGCTTCCGTGACGGCGGCTCGAACTCGGGGCTGCCGGATGTCTGCTACCGCAACGGAACGCCGCACAAGTACGTGCCGGACACGCTCAACAACTACGAGCTCGGCTGGAAGTCGACGCTCCTGAACGGCCGCATGGTCTTCAACGGTGCGGCCTACTGGATGGACTGGCAGGACCTGCAGACCACCATCTACGACATCGACATCTGCGCGACCAGCAGTTTCAACGCCAACGTCGGCAAGGCGCGCATCTACGGCGTCGAGTCGAACGTCGACCTGCGCCTTGACGAGCACTGGTCGAGCCAGTTGGCGCTCAGCTACACCGACTCCCGTCTGGCCTCGACCACGTATCCGACCTTCCGGCCGAACGTCGGCGAGCGGCTGCCGTTCGTGCCGTACTTCAGCTACAGCTGGAACGTGCGTTACGAGCGTCCCTTGGGCGACGGACTGAAGGCACACGTGCAGTTCGATATCGCGCACAAGGGCGACATGTGGGACGACCTGCATGTCGGTGGCTCAAATGGCTACCCGCGCATCCTGCAGCCCGACTACTCGCTCATGAACCTGCGCGTGGGCGTGACGCCGGCAAGCGGGCGGTGGCTGGCCGAGCTCTACGTGCGCAACCTCACCGACAAGAACGCGATCATCTACACCAATACGGCGAACTTCGACCTGCGCTCGACCACCAACGAGCCCAGGGTGGTCGGCCTGCGGGTCAACTTCCGCTTCGGCAAGGACGCGGCCGGCGAGTAACGCTCAGCGCTCGTGCACGATGCGGCCGGCGAGCACCGTGGCCGCGACGTGCAAGGTGTGGATGTCGGCCGGGGCCGTTAAGCCAAGCGTGCCGGTGAGGAGCGTCAGGTCAGCGACGTTCCCCGCCCGCAGCACGCCACGCCGGTCGCTGTCGCCCAAGAGGCTTGCGCCGTTGCGCGTGTAACTGGCGAGCGCCTCGCCAAGACTCACGCGCCCTTCGGGATGCCAGACCGTGTCCTCGATGCCGTCCGGATCCCGTCCGCCGGGATAGCGGTGGGTGAGCGCCGTCTCAAGCCCCTCGAGCGCCGACTCGCCCGTCACCGGCCAGTCCGAGCCGTACACGACGGTGGCGCCCATGGCATTGAGCTCGCGGGTGGGGAAGAGCATCGCCGAGCGCTCGGCACCAAAGAGCCGCGGCGCGAAGTCGCGCTCCCACGTGTCACCGAGCGCCCAGAGGGGCGAGAAGTTGGCCACGATCCCGAGGCGCGCGAAGCGCGGCCGGTCCCTGGGGTCGATCAGGCA
The DNA here is from genome assembly GCA_963978075.1 of uncultured bacterium. GTDB lineage: Bacteria > Pseudomonadota > Gammaproteobacteria > Steroidobacterales > Steroidobacteraceae > CAIKZZ01. Next base: position 3,052 of record CAXBRZ010000187.1, read on the forward strand.
CAGGTGCGCGATGGTGTGCCGGGGCTCGCCCGGTTTAGGCACAGACCCCGAGGCTTCGATCGCATCGAGCGCGGCGCGCACCGCGCCGTCCCCCTGCGCATGGAAGTGCAGCGCGAACCCCAGGTGCGTCAGGCGCGCCACCAGCCGGTCGAGCCGGCCTTGCTCGATGAAGAGGGTGCCGCGCCCGAAACGCCCGGGCTCGTCGCTGTAGGGGGCGAGGAGGACGACCGTGTGCGATCCATAGGCGCCGTCGAGAAAGAGCTTGATGCAGTTGATGGCGAGCCGGTCGCTGTGGTGCTGCCCGCGTGCTGCCAAGAACGCGTTGATCTGCGTCTCGTCCGCCTGCAGAGGATCAAACGGCAGGCACAGCTGCGCCCGTACGGGCAGGGCGCCGTCGCGGTCAAGGTCGAGGTACGCCTCTACGAGGGCGGGCGTTGCCATCGCCTCGACGACCGCGGTGAAGCCATCGGTGCTCAAGGTGTTGAGGCCGAAGACGAGATCCTCGCGTGTCTCGGCGCGGGTCGGCGGCGGAATGTGTCCAAGCACAAGGTCCATCGCGCCGTCCTCCTGCAGCACGCCCGAGAGGCTGCCGTCGCCCCGGTGCTCTAGGCGGCCGTTTCGCGGGTCGGGGGTCTGCGCGTCGAGTCCGGCGACTTTGAGGGCCACGCTGTTCACCCACGCCTCGTGGCCGGCGTTGTCGGTCAGAAACACCGGCCGGTCGGGGATGAGGGCGTCGAGCAGCGCGCGGTCCGGCTGGCCGCTCGGCAGGAACGCGGTCTCGTCCCAACCGTCGCCGGTGATCCACGAAAGCTCCAGGTGACTTGCGGCGAAGTCGCGGAGTCGCGCACTGATCTCCGCCACGGTCCGCAATCCATGCAGGTCCACTTGGCGCGCCGGGTTGGGAACGGTGCCGGGGTGGACGTGGGAGTCCTGGAAGCCCGGCAGCAGCGTGCGGCCATTCAGCTCAACGACCCGGTCTGCGCGCGAAAGCCACGGCGTCACGCCGGCATCGGGACCCACGTAGACGATCCGCTCGTCGACCGTGACGAGGGACTCCGCGCGCGGCTGCGCTGGGTCCTGCGTCAGGATCTCGCCGTGGCGGTAGAGGATGGTGGCGGCGGTGGCGGGACTGACCGACAGGGCGCAAAGAATCAGCATCGTGAGGGCGGTGCGGAGGTCGCGGGTAGGTTGCACGGTGCGCTGTATTTCCATTGGGGTTGAGAGGAAAACTGAAAAGCGGATCGTCTTCAGTCGCACTGAATCTTCAGGCACGTCGGCATCGTCCGCAACTCACTGTCGGCTGAAGATGAGCTATCGCGGTTTACGACCGGGCCGCGCCCGCGGATACACTTTTTAAGCTGTGGCAGCGCGTAGGGTCTCTTTACTTTTTATTTTTTTGTATGCACAATCTGATGTATGCGCATCTCCTAATGATGCAAAGAAAAGCGCTTGGAACCTGCCTAACCGTGGGCTGTCGTTTGACGACGTGACGGGCTTTGATTTTGCGAATGCCCTGTATGCGATCGATGCGAGGCAGGACTACGGCGAAATTCGCCGCGTGGCCATCGGCCTTGTCGGAGCCAGGTTGCATGTGCTGTGTTTTGTCGAGACTGCCGACGGTATCCGGGTCATCAGTTTCAGGAAGGCCAACGCCCGGGAGGTAAGACGTTATGCCGAAGCAAAAACCATTGACTGATCCCTCGGGCGAGGTGCGTGAGATTTCTGCCAAGGATCTGGAGAAATTTGAGGGCGTGGATTCGCTGCCCGATTCCTTACGCCGCAAGATCGGGGTACGCGGCCCACAGAAAAAACCGACCAAGGAACGGATCACGATCCGCCTTTCTCCGGAGGTCTTGCGCCGGTTTCGTGCCACGGGAGACGGTTGGCAATCCCGTATGGATGAAGCCCTTCAGGACTGGCTGACCAAGCACAAGTCCATCGCGTAAGCGGCGGCGGTAGATTTGCATTCGAAGTACAATGGGCGCGTCGAGGCAAGGAGTTTGCGATGCGCCGAATGTTCTCCGCCCTAGGGCACTCAGGGCGGCTGGCCCTCACGGTCAAACCCGTCACCGGCTTCAGAAGTCCGATCCGCACATGGATGCTCGGGCGATTGCTCGTGCTGTTCGTGGCCGCAGGCCATCTCTTGGCGCCGGTCGATGGAAGAGCCGCTTTGCCCGATGCGGCCCTCAACCTTCATTCTCTTGCCGAGGTGTCGGTCGACGGCCTGCGCGCGCGTCGCTACGCCTCCGTCCTTGCGTTTGAAGAAGGACTCGGTGGGGGGGCTGCGCCTGCGTCCGGGGCTCGCGCGTTCATAGTCTCGTTCCGCTCCGACGGTCTGCGACAGTACGCGCGCGTCGACGTGCCGGCCGGTGCGATGCCGTCCGCGGGTTATCCGGTCGTCGTGTTCCTGCATGGCTGGGTCGGCGAGCACGGCGCACCGAGCATGGATTTCACCTTCGCGCACTCCGGTTACAAGCGGCTGATCGCGGGTTTCGCCGATGCGGGGTTCGTT
>CAXBRZ010000188.1:0-5557 GCA_963978075.1 uncultured bacterium
GGTCGTGATATGCAAGTAGGCCGCGTTGGGATCGACTTTCCAGCCCGCTCGCCTCGGAATGTATGAAAACTTGCGATCTTCGCTACTGGCGGCGAGGTTCACCTTGCAAAATTTGCGCGCCTCGCTGATCGCCTTCTTGGCCCATTCCTGCGAGTCATGTTCGCGGCCCATGTGATGGGGCAGCGCGCCGCAGCAACCGGCGCCTTCCAGCGCCACCAGCTCGATGCCGCGCCGCGCCAGCACCCGGCCCACCGTGCACAAATAGCGCGGGTTTGCCGGTAGGGTTGCCACTTTCTTCCCAGTAGATCTCATGCGTTACCGATACGCGTAGGTAACCAGAGCGATGCGGTTCAATTGCAGGGTATAGCGTGCGGTAGGTCTGGGACATGGTGAAAATGATTCAGTGCTCGTGGATGGTAGTAAGTCTAGCGCTATCTAGCCGGCGGCAAAGCATGGTGTGTATCAACAGTGATCGGTATGATGAACGTCTGACTCCGCTGGCCAGTTCATGAAATTTAATTCCGACACTCTAGCAACACAACTTAAGCGAGGCTTGCCCACGATTTGTTTAGTCACGGGCGATGAGCCCTTGTTACTGGGTGAGGCCTGTGATGCGTTGCGCGTGGCGGCACGTGCGCGCGGTTTTACTGAGCGTCAGATATTCAATTCAGAGCGTGGTTTTGATTGGCAGGAGTTGCGATCCGCAACCCAAGAAATGTCGTTGTTTGCTGAACAACGCATTCTCGAAGTACGCATCGGCGGTACGGGGCCGGGCAATGAGGGCGGACAAGTATTGGCTGAAATTGCCGCACAATCGCTGCCTGATATTTTGCTGATAGTGGTTGCTGACAAACTTGATACGCGTTCTTTATCGACCAAATGGGTGACAGCCATTGAGCAGCAAGGCTGGCTGGGCCATCCGCAGTACCGGCCCGGCGATGACAACACGGTCGCGTACTGCCACGAAGGCCCGCACGACCTGGTCGATGCGCGCATGTGGTTCATCGACGAGGACGGCCGCAACCTGCGCTGCGGTCGTCGCCACGATGTCGGCGAGGCGTCGCGGGGTGCAGCGCCGGGCGGGTGCGTGCGACGAGGAGCAGCCCGCTCGTGTCGCGGTCCAGCCGGTGCGCCAACTCCAGCGTCTCGTCCGGACGGGACGCCCGCAGCGCCTCGATGACCCCGAAACTGACGCCGCTGCCACCGTGCACGGCCATGCCCGAGGGCTTGCCGATCACGATCATGTGCTCGTCCTCGTGGACGATGGCGGACTCCACCGACTCGGCCAACCCCTTGGGCAGGCGCGGCGCTCGCCCACCCTCCGGCTCGGGTTCGGCCGCCCGGATCGGGGGCAGGCGGATGTCGTCACCGTCCTGGACCCGCTGCTCGGGCTTTGCCCGCTTGCCGTTGACCCTGACCTCACCCTTGCGCAGCAACCGGTAGATGCGGGTCTTGGGGACCCCCTTCAGGACCCGGACCAGCCAGTTGTCGAGCCGCTGGCCTCCCTCGCCGGCCCCCACCGTCACGTGGGAGACCTTCGAAAAGGGTGAACCAGTGTCGGGTTTCGTGTCGTAAGGCATTGATTCAACGGCATCGGCCTGATACATTCGCGCAGTATAGGGTGTTCGGTGCAGGAATACGCGAAGCGTTTGCTGGCCATCACTCAAGAGCGGACTGATGACTTCACCGCGATCCCGCCGGCAGCGCCTCCAGGAGGCCCCCGTCCCGGGTTGCACGAGGTCCCGGGACGCATGTTAGTTGGTCGCGTCTTACAAGAGAGACGGGCCATCGTTGACGGCCGATGACTCGGATCGCGCGGCGCTGTTGCCGCCCGCCCCACCTCTCCCACCACACGCGATGGGACCGGCGAGGCGACGACCGGTCGGAGGGCGCCAGAAGGACTGCAGGCGGGTGCCACTGGAAGTCCGCGGAAACGCGGACAACCCACACGGCGCCCTGAGACAAAGAAGTAGATGGCCACTGACCGACCTGTGTCGATCCGCCTACGCCTCGCATCGTTCGAGTCGCCCACCTCCGTGGACCGCAATTCCCGAGCTTCGGCCCCCGCCACTTCCCAAGCAGGGGCCCATGAAGAGAATGTTGATCAATGCGACGCAGCAAGAAGAGCTGCGCGTCGCCCTCGTTGACGGACAGAAGCTCTACGACCTTTCGCTCGAGATTCCGTCCAAGGAACAGAAGAAAGCCAATATCTACAAGGGCCGTATCACCCGTGTAGAGCCGAGCCTTGAGGCGGCCTTCGTCGATTATGGCGCCCAGCGCCACGGCTTCCTGCCGCTCAAGGAAGTCGCCAAGGAATATTTCCGCACCCAGCCGCAAGGCAACAGGACCAATATCCGCGACCTTCTCACCGAAGGTCAGGAAGTCGTTGTGCAGGTCGAGAAGGAGGAGCGCGGCAACAAGGGCGCGGCTCTCACCACCTTTATCAGCCTCGCCGGGCGCTTCCTCGTGATCATGCCCAACAATCCCCGTGCCGGCGGTGTATCGCGCCGCATCGAGGGCGAGGACCGGGATCTCACCCGCGAAGCCATGGACGGACTCGACATCCCCGAAGGGATGGGCGCGATCGTGCGCACGGCGGGCGTCGGCCGCAGCACCGAAGAATTGCAGTGGGACCTGCAGAACCTGAAGGCCAACTGGGACGCGATCGAGGCAGCGACACGCGAACGTCCCGCGCCTTTCCTCGTCTACCAGGACAGCGACCCGGTCGCTCGTGCCCTGCGCGACTACCTGTCGGACGACATCGGCGAAGTGCTCTGTGACGACGAGGCCACCTATCAGCGTGGCCAGGACTACATGGCCCGCTTCATGCCGCCCGAGTACCGCCGCAAGCTCAAGTACTACGCGGACGAAGTGCCGCTGTTCACACGCTTCCAGATCGAGAGCCAGATCGAGTCGGCGTACTCGCACAAGGTCAACCTGCCTTCCGGCGGCAGCATTGTCATCGACCACACCGAGGCGCTCGTTGCCATCGACATCAACTCCGCCCGCGCCACCCGCGGCGGCGATATCGAAACCACCGCGACCAACACCAACCTCGAAGCCGCCGACGAGATTGCCCGCCAGTTGCGTATCCGCGACCTCGGCGGTCTGATCGTCATCGACTTCATCGACATGGAGTCGGCCAAGAACCAGCGGGCGGTGGAAGACCGGCTGCGCGATGCGGTCCATATGGACCGGGCCCGGATCCAGATCGGCAAGATCTCGCGCTTTGGATTGCTGGAGATGTCGCGGCAGCGTCTGCGACCCTCGCTGGGCGAGTCCACCCACATCGTCTGCCCGCGCTGCGAGGGGCTCGGTGACATCCGCAGCGTCGAGTCGCTCTCGCTGGCTGTCCTGCGGCTGATCGGCGAGGAAGCCCGCAAGGACCGCACGGCCAAGGTCATTGCACAGTTGCCGGTGGACGTCGCCACGTTCCTGATCAACGAAAAGCGCGAGTGGCTGCGCAGTGTCGAGGAACGTAATCACGCCGAGATCGTCCTTGTGCCGAACGAGCACATGCAGACGCCGAATTATCTGCTGCGGCGGGTGCGCGACGACGAGCTCGGGCTGCTGGAGAACTCTGCCACGAGCTATCAGATGGCGCAGAAGCCGGCTGCCGAGGTGCAGACCACTTCCACCGAACCGAAGAAGACTCCGGAAGCGCCGGCGGTACAACCGATCATGCCATCGGCACCCGCGCCGGATGCGCCCAACATCTGGACCGCAACCCCGGAGCCGGCCGCGGCACCCCCGGCAACGGCATCGAGTGCTCAGGTAGGCATTTTCGTCCGCTTCTGGCGCTGGCTGTTCGGCCACAAGCCGAAGAGCGCGAAGGCAGAGGACGACCGTCGCGACCGCAAGCGTGACGACCGCGGCGGGCGCGGTGGTCGAGATGGCGACCGCAACCGCGGCCGTCACGGAGAGCGTGGCCGCGACCGTGATCGCCACCGTGACCGTGACCGTCATTCGCGTGATCGCACAGGCGACCGCAATGAAAAGCAGGACCGGAACGAGCGCCAGGAGCGCAACGACCGCTCCGAACGGCAGGATCGGCCGTCTCAAGGCGATCGACAGGAACGCAACGAGCGCCACGAACGGCATGGCGAGCGGCGCCCCCGTGACGGTGAGCGTCAGGATCGCGACGGCCGTGACCGCCAGGAACCGCGTCAAGAGCGGCGCCCGCGCGACACCGACCGGCAAGTTCCGGCGCCGTCGTCGGAGAACGCCCCGGCGCAGGGCACGGTACCCGTGGCGGCGACCGAGGCGGAGAGCAGTGAGGGAAATGACCGTCAGGGCGAACGTCGCGGCCGCCGTCGTGGCCGCCGTCGTGGCCGTGGTGGCCGCAATCGTGACGGCGCACCCGCAGCGGGGCAGGACACGGCGAGTGCGGGCTCCGAGTTCGGGGCCGACGTTCCGGACATCGGTGAGTCCGGTGAGTTTCCGGTGCTGAATGTCGAGGCGTACGAGCGGGAACAGGGCCTGCACGCTGCCGAACCCATGGCCGCTGACGCAAACGCTGGATCGGATCCACAGGCGGTCGCACAAGCGGACGCCACGCAGGATGCCGCGATGGGGTCCGAGGCTGTGCACAGCGAACCCGTCGTCGAGGCGACCGTGGCAACCCCGGTGCCGGCCGCAGTCGAAGCCGAGACTGCTGTCACCGAGATTGCCGAGATTGCCGAGGTCGCAGCGACCACCGTGTCGGCGCAGATTCCCGCCGAAGCTGCGCCCGCCCCGGCACCTGCAGACTCAGCCGAGAAGCCCGTTCAGGGACTCTGATCGGGGATCGGGGAACTGCGCCGGCGGCGCAGCTCCCCGATCAGTCCGCATGCCGCGGACTGGGTGAGCGCCAGGACCCGCTCGAAGTCCTCCGCGTCCCCGTAATAGGGGTCGGGCACTTCACGTGGCGCGTCCGACGGCGCGAATTCCATCAGCAATCCGAAATGGGCGCGCCCGTGGGCCGGGCGCAGTCGCGCTGCCGTCCTCAGATTGTGCTCGTCCATGCACAGCACGTAGTCGAACTGGTGAAAGTCGTCCGCCGTCAGACGCCGCGCGCGCAGACCCGACAGGTCCATCCCATGGCGCGCCGCGTGGGCGATTGCGCGAGGGTCAGGGGGATCCCCGACGTGGTAGCCATGGGTACCCGCGGAGTCCACTTCCACCGGCAGATCCGGTGCCTGGGTCTGCAGCAGATGCCGCAATACGGCTTCGGCCGTCGGCGACCGACAGATGTTGCCCATGCATACCATCAGGACGCGGAACATTCTCTATGTCCGATTTAATCGTTTGATATTTAGCGCTTATTTCAATAAACACTGGATCGGAACAAAGAAAATCACCCTTTCTTCAAGACGAAAATAACTTGATTTCAGTGGCGGTCGCCAGCACTCGTGACGCGGGTGACCTGATCCTGTACGACGAGCGCCACCCCTTCAGGCAACACCGCTTGCCCTGACTCGAACACGGGGCGCGCCTACCGGCCGCAGTCGGTCGCTGCGGCCGGCCGGTGGCAGTCGGTTTATTTGGCGGGCACGACCGGAGCCGTCTGGCCGGCCAC
>CAXBRZ010000189.1:0-5537 GCA_963978075.1 uncultured bacterium
CTTTGAACCACGGGCAGAGAGGCGAGCATGGTAGTCCATAACGCATCGTCGACGCAGAAATCCCTTCAAGTGGGCGTGGGGATTCTCGCGGCCGGTGCCGCCGTCGCGACGCGGCGCCGAGGCGAACGCGACGACTGCGTCGACCTTGCGCAGCCAAACATTCACGGCATGTTTCAGGACGGGTCCGCGGTGACCCGAGCGCAGGCCCTTGCCGTGCACGACGCGCACGCAGTGCAGGCCGCGCCCCAATGCCTCCTGCAGGAAGCTTCGCAGTGCCTCGCGGGCCTCGGCGGCCGTGAGTCCGTGCAGGTCGACTTCATCCTCCACGGCAAACTCGCCACGGCGCAGCCGTTCGAGCAGGCGGGAGGGGACCCCACCGCGACGAAACTGCAGTTCATCGCCGGTCTCGATCAGCCAGTCGCCCGGCGAAAGTTCCAGGCTCTCCTTCAGGGCCTGCTCATCGTCGAGGCGCCGGAACCGGGCGCGCGGACGCGGCCGTGGTTCGCGCGGCGGCGGGGCGAGTGCCGGCAGTGGACGCACGTCCGAGACGGCCTCGCGGAAACTGGTTTCGGTGTCCTCGTCGTGTTGGATCATGGGCCTTCGGCCGTTCGCAACCCGTCGGTTCGATCCAGTATAGTGTCGTCCCATCCCGTATGAACATCCTCCTCAGTAATGACGATGGTTGGCGCGCCGACGGTTTGCGCGCGCTTGAGTCTGCGTTGCAGGGTCTTGGCCGACTGACACTGGTCGCACCCGACCGCAACCGGTCGGCCGCGTCCAATTCCCTGACGATCGACACTCCGGTGCGTGTGGTGGAGCAGGAAGGGCACCGCTATGCGATCAACGGGACGCCCACCGACTGCGTGCACTTGGCCCTGTCCGGACTTTTCGACGAGGAGCATCACCTCGTGGTCTCCGGCATCAATGACGGTGCCAATCTCGGCGATGACGTGCTCTATTCCGGGACGGTGGCCGCGGCGATGGAAGGCCGGTTCCTCGGCCTGCCCAGCGTCGCCATTTCGCTGGTGCATGGACCAGGCAGCACTCGCCACTTCGCCACGGCAGCACACATCGCGCGTGACCTCGTCGGGCGTCTGGTCTCGGAGCCCCTGCAGTCTGTCAGTCTGCTGAACGTCAACGTGCCGAATCTGCCGTATGAGGACCTGAGGGGAATCCGCGTGACCCGTCTCGGGGTACGCCACCGTTCGCAGCCGGTGGTGCGCGGTTCGGACCCTCGGGGCCGTCCCGTCTATTGGATCGGCGCTCCCGGGGAAGGCCAGGACGCGGGCCCCGGCACCGATTTTCATGCGATCGAGCAAGGCTACGTATCGGTCACGCCATTGCAGTTTGACCTGACGCGGCATTCGGCCCTCTCGCGCCTCGAATCATGGTTGCTGCGGCACGATGTCTGATGCTCGGGCGGCTGGCATCGGCTTTACCTCGGCGCGCACCCGCGAACGGCTCATCCTGAGGCTGCGCGAGAAGGGCATCCGCGATGAGCGGGTGCTGGAACGCATCCGGACCGTACCGCGGCACCTGTTTGTTGACGAAGCCCTTGCCACCCGCGCGTACGAGGACACCTCCCTGCCCATCGGTTACGGGCAGACAATCTCGCAGCCCTACGTGGTGGCGCGCATGACGGAGGCATTGACGGAGGGCGTCTCGCTGCGCAACGTCCTCGAGGTGGGCACCGGCTGCGGTTACCAGACGACCGTGCTCGCACCACTGGTGGCGCAGGTGTTCAGCATCGAGCGGGTGCTGCCGATTCTGCAGCGTACGCAGGAACGCCTGAAGCAGCTTGCAGTGAGCAATGTCCGGCTTCGTCATGGGGACGGCTTCGGCGGCTGGAAAGCCTATGCGCCGTATGAGGGCATCATCGTGGCTGCAGCGCCCGTGGCGGTGCCCGAGGCGCTTGTGCAGCAGCTCTCTCCGCGCGGGGGGCGTCTCGTCATTCCGGTCGGACCTGAGGGGGCCCAGGAGCTGCTGCGGATCACCCGCAAGGATGACAATGTCCTGCGCGAGCGGCTCGGCCTTGTGAGTTTCGTACCCCTTCTGGAAGGGACGGCATGATTCGTCGGATGCAAGCCTCGGTTTGCATCTTCTGCGCGCTCCTGCTCGCGGCTTGCCACACCGCGGCGCCGGTTCGGCCCGTGGCGTTGCCGCCTGAGTCTTCCGGCTATGTGGTGCAGGCCGGCGACACGCTCTACTCGATCAGTTTCAAGCGCAACCTTGATTACCGGCAGGTCGCGCGCTGGAACGGCATCGGTGCCGACTTTCGCATCTATGTTGGGCAGACACTGCGATTGACCCCCCCAGCGGCCGGAAGCCTGCCCGAAAAGGTGGCGGGTGAGTCTCGGGTGCCTGTCCCCGAGCCTCCTGCGGGTGTGCCGCTGCATTGGCAGTGGCCGGCGGAAGGGCCCGTCCTTGGCAGCGTTGCTCAGCCGACCGGAGGCGTCGGCCTCAAGATCGGCGGCCTGCTGCAATCGGATATACGCGCAGCCGCTGCCGGCAAGGTGGTGTATACCGGCTCGGGGCTGCGGGCCTATGGCTTGCTGGTGATCGTCAAGCACGACGACACCTGGCTCAGTGCTTACGGCTACAACCACGACGTTGTGGTGCACGAGGGCGATCCGGTGCAGGAAGGGCAGGTACTGGCTCACATGGGCGAGGGCGTGGGCGGTGCACCCATGCTTTATTTCGAGATCCGCTCGCAAGGCAAGCCGGTCGACCCCATCAAGTTGCTGCCTCGGCGCTGAGACCGCAGCCGAGCAATGCGGCCAGAGCCACCCGTCGCCCGTCGCCGACCAACACGTTGTACGTGCGGCAGGCGCCACCGATTTCCATCACTTCGATGCCGACCTCTTGCGCGAGGGCGTGGTACAGGACCGGGGTCGGCGGGAAACGCTGAACGGCTCCGGTGGCCAGAAGGATCAGTTCAGGCCGCAGATCGAGGATCGGACCGAGATCGGACGTGCTAAGGTCCGCAACGCTTCGAGCCGCCCACGGCCGGACCGCGTCGGCTGTGACGATGACGCTGGTGGTGTGGTGCTCAGCGCCGATCCATAGTCCGTCCGCCGCGTAACGCGTCACGAGCCGGACGTGGGGCGATGATTCCTGTGCGAACTTCATCCCGCTACGATACCGCATCCATGTACCGCTTCCACGTCGCCCTTGCCGATCTCGTGGCGCCCGTCTCGGGCGAGCATGGCGAACTGCCGCGCCTGCCGCTGCTGGAGCAGATGCTGGCACGCGCCGATGTGCAGACGGCGTCAGCTTCGTGGCGCGGTTGGGCACTGCAACGGATGGGAAGCCGACTCGGCGGCCGCGAACCGGCTCTGGCGCGCCTGCTGGTCGACCGTTATCTGCCGTCGGCCGAGGCTCGGCACTGGTTTGTGCTCACGCCCCTGCACCTCGTGGCCGGGCTCTCGACGGTGCACCATCATGTGGGCGGGCCGGTCCGGCTCGGCGCCGCCGCCGCGCGATCGATCGCCGAAGCACTGGCGGCAGAATTTGGCGATGCCGATGCCCGATTCGATTGTCTCGACGGTGAGATCCTCATGGGTCTGTCCGGCGCACTCGACGTCGCGACCACCGATCCGGCGCAACTGGCAGGCCGGGATCTTGCCGACGGAGTCGCCACGGGGCCGGACGCCCGGCGTCTGGCGCGATTGTGCGGTGAGTTCGAACTTTGGTTGCACGGTCGGGGTGTCCTCGGCAGCGATGGCAGGAGAGTGCATGCCCTGCACCCCTGGGGGCAGGGCGGAAGTCCCGTCGGATCCTGCCCGGTGCCGCTGCGGATCCTGTGTGACGATCCGTTCCTGCGGGCAGCGAGTTGCGTGCCTGCCGGGAGTCTCGGGCCCGATGCTCCCGCGCTTTGCGTCTGGTCAGTGGCGGATCTGCTCGCGACCGGCGTGAATTTCGAGGAGGCGGACCGTCTTTGGGCGGCGTCACTCCTGGCGCGTCTCAGGGAGGGGGAAGTCGCGGCAGCGGAGGTGTACGCGGGTGGGCGTGCGTACGAGGTGAGCGCGACACAACGCTGGCGTGTCTGGCGCAAGGCCCGTCCATGGTGGGAGGTGGTCGGATGATGCGGCCGATCCTGAGGCGCACCGTCCCTGCCGTGGAATTCGGCGGAGAACTTTCCCCGCTGCTGCAGCGGATTTATGCCGCACGGGGTGTACGCTCGCTGGCGGACGTGCGCGATTACGGGCTGCAGCATTTGCAGAGGGTGTCGACCCTGGAGGCCGTCGAAGAGGGGGCCGCACTCCTCGCGCACCACATGGCTGCGGGGGGACACATCCTCATCCTCGGCGACTACGACGCCGACGGCGCCACGGCCACGACCCTCATGGTGCGCGCACTCAGAGCGCTCGGACACACGCGCGTGAGTTACCTCGTACCGGACCGTGCCCGGTTCGGCTACGGACTGACGTCGGGCATCGCCTCCGTCGCCATTGCCGAGGCGCCGTCGCTGCTGGTGACCGTCGACAACGGGGTTTCCAGTCACGAAGGCATCGCCATTGTTCGCGCACACGGCGTCGACGTGCTCGTCACCGACCATCATCTGCCGGGACCCGTGCTTCCTGCAGCCAATGTGATCGTCAACCCGAACCTCTCGGGCAGCCTGTTTGGCAGCCGGGCGCTCGCCGGTGTCGGGGTCGCGTTCTACGTGCTGTGCGCGTTGGCGCGCAAGTGTGGCAAGCCCATGGAACTTGTGACGCAGTTTCTGGATCTGGTGGCGTTGGGCACGGTGGCCGACATGGTGCCTCTGGACCGGAACAATCGCATCCTGGTCGAGCAAGGGATGCGGCGGATCCGCGAAGGGCGCTCGGTGGCGGGAATCGGCGCGCTGGCCGCGGTTGCCGGGCGCACGCTCAAGGCAGCTTCAACGACGGACTTGGGATACACCATTGCTCCCAGGCTCAACGCTGCCGGCCGGATGAAGGACATGCGAATCGGCATCGAGTGCCTGCTGACGGACGACCCGATACGGGCACAGGCGCTGGCCGAGCAACTGGACGCGATCAATCGCACTCGTCGCTCGACCGAATCCACAATCCAGGACGAGGCGATGACGATAGTGGAGCGGCTGCGCCAGACGCACCGGCCGGATGAAGTGCCGGCCGCCCTGACGCTGTACGACGCCAACTGGCATGCCGGGGTGATCGGTCTGGTGGCCGGCCGGGTCAAGGACGTGGTCCACCGCCCGGTGGTCGTGTTCGCGAAGGGCGAGGACGGGCTGCTGCGAGGATCGGCGCGCTCCGTGGCGGGAATCCACGTGCGCGACGTCCTCGAGTCGGTCGACAGTCAAGCGCCGGGACTGATCGAGCGCTACGGAGGGCATGCGATGGCAGCCGGCCTTACCCTGAAGCCCGAGGCCGTTCGCACTTTCGCCTCGGCATTCGAGAAACAAGTGGCGGTCCGCGCCTTGCCCGGTGTGCTGGAGATCTTCACGCACGAGAACCGGCCGGACACGGCCTGGCTGAGCGGCAACTACCAGGATGAGGTGGCGCCGCCGGGATCGCCTTTCCGGCCGCTCT
>CAXBRZ010000190.1:0-5518 GCA_963978075.1 uncultured bacterium
AAGCAGAAGACGGCATACGAGATTGGTCAGTGACTGGAGTTCAGACGTGTGCTCTTCCGATCTGGGCGGTGGTCTTCCGGCTGACGTGGCCAACGGCTACGTCCTGGCCGCTGGCGCTGCTGCGACCGGCACGGTGACTGCCCCGAAGACCGGTAACGCCGGCCTTCTCGGCTCGACCGGCACCTCGACGGCGCTGGTCCTGATGATGACCGGCCCGGGACTGGCCCTGTTCTACGGCGGGCTCGTGCGTCAGAAGAACATGCTCTCCGTGCTCATCCAGGTATTTGTCGTGTTCTCGCTGATCACGGTACTGTGGTGCGTCTATGGCTACTCGCTGGCCTTCACCGAGGGCAATTCGATCATCGGCGGCTTTGACCGCCTGTTCCTGAACGGCATGTTCGATCCGGCCACGGGCACATTCTCGATGGCGGCCACCTTCAGCAAGAACACGCCGCTGTACGAACTGGTGTTTGCCGCGTTCCAGGCGACCTTTGCCGCGATCACGGTATGCCTTGTACTGGGCTCCATCGTCGAGCGCATCAAGTTCTCCGCCGTGCTCATCTTCGCGGTGATCTGGTTCACCATCTCCTATCTGCCCATTGCCCACATGGTCTGGTTCTGGGCGGGGCCTGACGCCTTCACGGATCCCTCGGTCGTGGCGGCACAGACCGCGAAGGGCGGCCTCATGTGGCAGTGGGGTGCGCTCGACTTCGCCGGCGGCACGGTCGTTCACATCAATGCGGGCTTTGCCGGCGTGGTGGGAGCCGCAATGCTCGGCAAGCGCATCGGCTTTGGTCGTGAAGCCATGGCGCCGCACAGCCTCACGATGACGATGATCGGCGCATCGCTGCTGTGGTTCGGGTGGTTCGGATTCAACGCAGGGTCGGCGTACGAGGCGAATGGTTCGGCGGCGCTGGCGTTCATGAACACCTATCTGGCAACCGCTTGTGCGGTGCTCTCCTGGCTCTTCGGTGAATGGATCCACAAGGGCAAGCCGTCACTGCTCGGTGCGGCCTCCGGTGCGGTCGCAGGCCTTGTCGCCATCACGCCGGCCGCCGGCAATGTCGGCATCCCCGGCGCTTTTGCCATCGGCCTGATCGCGGGCCTCGTCTGCCTGTGGGGCGTGACGGGCCTGAAGCGCATGATCAAGGTCGACGATTCGCTGGACGTCTTCGGCGTACACGCCCTCGGCGGCGTCACCGGTGCGCTGCTGACCGGTGTGTTCAACTCGCCCTCTCTGGGAGGACCTGGGTTCGTCACGGACTGGGTGACCGGCAAGACGGGTTATGCGGACTCGATCCTGGCGCAGGTGATCGTGCAGGCCAAGGCAGTCGGTCTGACAGTCGTGTGGACGGTGGTGGCAGCCTACATCGCCTTCAAGGTGGCTGACCTTGTGGTGGGATTGCGCGTACCCGAGGACGAGGAGCGCGAGGGTCTCGACACCACCTCGCACGGCGAACGCGCTTACAGCTGAGGCGCGGATTTTCGGCAAGACACAGGGCGGGCCTCAAGGCCCGCCCTTTTTTTTCGGCGCTGCAGGCGTAGATTGCGGGTTCTACGTATGCGTCTGGCGGGCACCTGCGGAAACCGCCTAAGTGTTCAGCGTCTCCGCATATGTCCCGATGACGCGCCGGCGCGAACGGTTCAACGTTGCGGGCACGGACGCCTTCGCACCTGACCTGACGACCATGATCCAAGACCTGCACCGCGGACACGTTTACATCGTGGACCCAGACTCCCGCACCCGCGCCGCGTGTGCCGGATTGCTGCAGTCCCTCGGTTACGACATTCGCGAGTTCGAGAATGGCCGCGGATTTCTCGACGCGATCGACAGCGGCGAGCCAGGTTGTGTGGTGCTGGAGAGTACTCTTGGAGACATGACCGGCGCAGAAATCCAGGCGCACCTCTCGTCCCTGGGATCGCCGATCACCGTCGTTTTCGTGACGCGGCACGGCGACGTGGCGTCGGCCGTCGCCTCCATGCGGGCTGGCGCTGCCCACTACCTCGTCAAGCCGGTGCGCGAGCAGCAGTTGCTCGACATCGTCAATCGCGCGATGCGCCGCTCGCTGGACGATGCCGGACGGGCGCGCGCTCGGCGCGCCATCGTGATCCACCTTGCGTCACTGACCAGCCGGGAGCGTGAGGTGCTCGCGCAGTTGGTCGAGGGCGCCCACTACGACCGCGTCTCTGATGAACTGGGCATTACCAAGCGTACCGTCGAGGCACATCGGCGGCGCATCATGGAAAAGATGGGCGCGCGTTCACTGCCGCAACTGATCGACCAACTGGCACAGGTCGGGTGGCTCAAACTGGCAAGCGGACAGCACTCGCACGGACGCTGAAAGGCGGCCGGCGGTTGCAATCGGCCGCCTCGATCCGCGCCCGCGACCAGCGCGCACGGCGTCCCAAAAGGGGCATGCCCCTCATGCCACGGGCGTGGCGGAACGAGAGCCTTACAATCCGCACAGGCCGATCGGCCAGGCACCGGTCGTCGAATGACGCCAACCGTGATCCGCTTGCATCCTGCGTGGACAGAAGGGATGCTCGTCTCGAGTCTGTGACCTATCTCCGGTTCTGCCACGCCTGATGCGCGACACTCTCCGCCCATGCCGCGACATTCCCGCCCTGCCCGTCCGTTGCTTGATGCCGTCCTGATCGGCGGGTGTGCCGCGTTCTGCCTGTGGGGCGCCAGCGCCGCGGCAGACGTCTATAAGTGGCTCGACCGGGAGGGACGTCCGCATTACACCGACCGGCCGCCACCGGCCGAAGGCCGCCTCGTGTCCGTCGCCCGCTCCGGTCGCCCCGCCCCCACCGAGGCACCGGTGGCGCCTGCCGTCCCGGCGGCCACCGCCGCCTCGCCGATGCCGCCCTCGGACCCCACGACGTTGGCCCGCCTGCGCGCGGGGGTCGCGGCCGATGTGGCCAAACATGACGCCTCGGCCTGCCAGGCTGCGCAGGAGCGCTACCGGCAGTACGTCGGCGCGCGGCACCTGTACCGCACCGCAGAGGACGGGACCCGCACCTACCTGTCGGACGCGGACATCGAGGCCGAACGGATCGCCGCACGGCGCGAGGTCGAGGAGTTCTGCGGCCCCTCCCCCTGAACGTCTTCCCTGCGGCAGAATGTCCGTTTTGGCCCCTGTGGCCGGACGCACCGGCAGGAGTTTCATGTGAAGACCGGATTCATCGGACTCGGCGCCATGGGCGTCGGCATGTCGCGCAACTTGGCACAGGCGGGCCTGCTGTCGGCCGTGTGGAACCGCACTGCCAGCAAGTCTGCCGTCCTTGGTGAGGAACTCGGGGTCGCGGTTGCTGACAGCCCGGCGGCACTCGCTGCCGCGTGTGAATCCGTCGTGATCTGTGTGTCGGCTGACGACGACGTGCTCGCCGTCATCGATGCCATCCTCCCCTCCGTTCGCCCAGGTCTCCTCGTCATTGATTGCTCGACCGTCTCGTCGCAGACCGCGCGCACGGCCGCGCAACGCGTGGCGGAACGCGGCGGCGAATGCCTCGACTGCCCGGTGACAGGCGGCGTGGAAGGCGCCCGGCGGGGCACTCTGGCGATCATGTGCGGGGGCGAGGCCGCGGTGCTTGAGCGTGCTCACCCGATCCTCCTCGCCATGGGTCCGACCATCGCGCACATGGGTCCGACCGGCTACGGCCAGGCCGCCAAAGCCACCAACCAGATTCTCTGCGCGGGCGCGATCCAGGCGGCAGCAGATGCCATGGCCTTCGCCAAAGCCGAAGGCCTGCCGCTCGATACGGTCATCGATACCCTCGGCAAGGGGGCCGGCGGGTCGTGGTACTTCGTCAACCGCGCCCCCTTCATGGCGCGGGAGTCCTATCCGCCGGGCTTTCGGGTACGACTGCACGACAAGGACTTGCGCATCTGCGAGGACATGGCCGCCGCACGCGGCGTGGAACTGCCGATGGTCGCCATGACGCGGCGCGACTACGCCACCCTGATGGCACAAGGTCACGGCGACGAGGACATCTCGACACTGTTCCGTCTGCGTGACGCACTTTTCCAGGCGCCGCGTGAGTAATTTCCGACACCCCGCCTCGCACGCGCCCACCCGGCCGCATGGCAGAATGTCCGCATGACGAACCATCTGAGAATCGCCACCCGCCGCAGCCCGCTGGCGCTGTGGCAGGCTGAACATGTGGCAGACCTTTTGCGCCGCGCGCATCCCGGCCTTGAGGTGTCTCTCGTCCGCATCGTCACACAGGGTGACCGGATCCAGGACCGCCCGCTGTCGCAGGTCGGCGGCAAGGGTCTGTTCATCAAGGAACTCGAGGTGGCGATGCTCGAAGGCGAGGCCGATATCGCCGTGCATTCGATGAAGGACGTGCCTGCGGCGCTGCCGGAGGGCTTCACGCTGGCGGCCGTCCTGCCGCGCGCCGACGCGCGCGATGCCTTTCTTTCCCACCGCTATGCCAGCCTCGCGCAGTTGCCGCAGGGCGCCCGTGTCGGCACCTCCAGCCAGCGTCGCCAGAGCCTGCTGCGTGCGCGCCGCGCGGATCTGCACATCCAGCCACTGCGTGGCAATGTGGACACGAGGCTGCGCAAACTGGATGAAGGCGAGTTCGATGCGATCATTCTCGCGGCCGCAGGCCTGACCCGTCTGGGACTGGCCGCGCGCATCACCGAATATCTCGATACGGAACTCTCCCTGCCCGCCATCGGACAGGGCATCGTCGGCATCGAATGCCGCACGGATCCTGCGCTAATGGACTTGCTGGCGCCGCTGAATGACGCAACGACCCGACTCTGCCTCGACGCCGAGCGCGCGGTCGGAGCACGGCTTGAGGGCAGCTGCACCTCGCCGATTGCCGCCTACGCCACACTCGAGGGCAGCGAGCTTTCGCTGCGGGCCTTCGTCGGCGCACCGGATGGAACGGTGAGCTTCGAGCGTGCACTTCGCGGTCCGTCGAGCGACCCGGAGGGTCTGGGCCGGACGCTGGCCGACGCGGTGCTCGCGGCCGGCGCGGATCGGCTGCTGGCGGCGCTCGCCGCAGGACACGCGGTCTAGCCGATGCCGACGCTCGCGGGCCTCGGCGTGCTCGTGACGCGACCCGAGTCCCAAGCGGGCGCGCTCGCGCACCAACTGACCCGCCTCGGGGCCACAGTCTACCGGTTGCCGGCCCTTGAGATCGTGGCGCGTCCGCCACACGCTCGCGCGCTGCGCGGCGTCGCGGGCTCGAAGGTCAAGCTGACCGTGCTGCGCGGGAACACCACCGACCCGCACGTCGTCGAGCTGACGCGGGAGGCTCTGCCGGCATCGGAAGTGCGCGGCCGGATTGCCGCGCCCGGCGTCGGCTACGTCCGCGTCGCGGCGATCGGCGCCACGACGCCGGCACAGCTGCGGACGACGGTGGCCGAACTGTCGCGCGCGGGCGCGACGAAGCTGCTCATCGACGTGCGGCGCACCTCGACCGGCACGCTCGAGCAGGGTGTCGCGCTGGCACGCGTGTTCGTCGCCAAGGGCACGCTGGCAGTGCGCGAGACGAAGGGCAC
>CAXBRZ010000191.1:0-5500 GCA_963978075.1 uncultured bacterium
GCCATCAGGCGCTCGTGACCGATGCCGCCGGTATCGAGCAACTGCAGGTCAAAGCCCATCGCATTGCCCAGTTCCTGCACGGGCGGTGGCACTACCACGTAGACGGATGCATTGCGCAATGTCGAAAAATGCTTCATTGCCCGGCCGGCAATCGCTTGCGCCGACAGCCTCGGGTCACGGCGCAGGTCGAAGTCCTTCAGGCGGACGAACGCCATGCCGGAGTTCTGTCCGCTGCCGCCAAAGCTGTAGCCGGTGACGGTAAAGAGGGCCCGGATGGCATCCGGATCGATGTCCATGAAGTAGTGACGGACTTCCTCGAGCACGGCAAGCGTCTGGCCCTGGGTGCTGCCCGGCGGGTTCTGTACCGAGACGAGGATCTGGCCCTGGTCCTCGTCGGGAAGGAACGCCGTCGGGATCCTCAAGAACAGGAGTCCGATGACCACCAGAATGGCGGCGTAGATGCCCATCCAGCGCTTCCCTTGGCCGAGGATGAGGCGTACAGCGCCGCGGTAGCGCAATGCGAATTGCTCGAAGCGACGGTCAAAGGCCGCGAGGGGTCCCGTGCGGTCCGCGCCGTCCGAATGCGCGGCAGCGGGCGTCAGGAGCGTGGCGCACAGCGCGGGTGTCAACACGAGGGCCACGAGCACGGACAGGCCCATGGCAGAGACGATGGTGACGGCGAACTGCCGGTAGATGACGCCCTGCGAGCCACCAAAAAGGCCCATCGGGATGAAGACCGCCGACAGTACCAGCGCCACACCGATCAAAGCACTGGTGATCTGGTCCATGGAACGGCGCGTGGCTTCGAGGGCAGGGAGGTGTTCCTGCTGCATGATGCGCTCGACGTTTTCGACCACAACAATCGCGTCGTCGACCAATAGGCCGATGGCGAGCACGAGCGCGAACATGGTCAGCGTGTTGATGGTGTAACCGAACAGCGCCAGGATCCCGAAGGTGCCCAGCAGCACCACAGGGACGGCGATCGTCGGAATCAGCGTCGCGCGCCAGCTCTGCAGGAACAGGTACATGACGAGAAAGACGAGCAGGATCGCCGCGATGAGCGTCTTGACGACCTCACGGATGGAAAGGCGCACAAAGGGTGTGGAGTCGAAGGGGATGACGGCGTGGTATCCGGCGGGCAGTTCCGGTGCAAGTTCGGCGACCTTGGCCTTGACCAGTTCTGCGGTCTCAAGCGCGTTGGCCCCCGGCGCGAGGCGCACGCCGAAGCCCGACGCCGGTCGGCCGAAGTAGCGCGAGGTGAAGGCGTAGCTCTCTGCACCGATCTCGACGCGGGCCACGTCGGCCAGATAGACCGCGCCCCCGCGTGCATCGGCGCGCAGCACGATCCGCCGGAACTCTTCCGGCGTCTGCAGGCGAGACTGGGCGGTGATCGTGGCGTTCAGGCCGACACCGGCCCGGGCTGGAAGTCCGCCAATCTGGCCGGCAGTCACCTGGGTGTTCTGTGCCCGCACCGCGCTGATGATGTCGCCGGGCACGAGCCCGAAAGCCGCCAGTTTCGCCGGATCGATCCAGATACGCATGGCGTGCTGCGTGCCGAACGGGAAGGGGTCACCGACGCCTGGCAGACGACTGACGGGATCGATGATGTGACTGGCAACGTAGTCGGCGATGTCAGAGGAGGACACGGAGTCGTCGTCGGCGTAGACGCTGACGGCCATCAGGAAATTGCGCGCGGTCTTTTGTACGTAGAGCCCCTGCGCCTGTACCTCCTGCGGCAGCAGTGGCACGGCGGCCTGCAGTTTGTTCTGTACCTGGACCTGGGCGATGTCGATGTTGGTGCCCGCACGGAAGGTCAGCGTGACGTTGGCCGAACCTGCGCCGTCGCTGGTCGCCGAAAGGTACTTGAGTCCATCGAGACCCTTCATCTTCTGTTCGATGATCTGGGTGACGCTGTCTTCGATGGTGCGTGCGGAGGCGCCTGGATAGGTGGCGCTGATGCCGATCTGTGGTTCGGCAATCGTGGGGTATTGCTGGATGGGCAACTCCAGGATGGCCGCAAGGCCTGCCAGCATGATGACGATGGCAATGACCCACGCGAAGATCGGCCGGTCGATAAAAAAGCGCGGCAGCATGATCGGGCTCAGTGCTGGGCGGGAGCAGGGCTGCCGGCGGGCACCGGTTTGACCGGGATTCCCGGACGCAGCTTGGCGAGTCCCTCGACGATCACCCGTTCACCTGCGGCGAGACCGCTCGCGACCACCCAGTCACGCCCTTGGGCGACACCCAGAGTGACGGGCCTGACCTCGACTGCGTTGTCGCCTTTGACGAGTGTCACCGTGGCGTCACCGCTTGGCGTGCGGGCGACGGCCGTCTGCGGGACGAGCAGGGCATGCGAGACTCGCGCGGTGGCAATCTGCGCGCGGGCGTAGGTGCCTGGCAGCAGCAGGCCTTCAGGGTTCGCAAAGCGCGCCCGCACCGTGACCGCACCGGTACCGGCATCCACGGTGACTTCGGTGAACTCGAGCTTGCCGGGATGCGCGTAGGTCGAGCCGTCATCGAGCACGAGCGTGACCGGCAGCGAACGGTCCGCGCGCGTCAGTTGCCCGCTGGATTCGGCGCGGCGCAGCGCCAGCAACTGGCTAGCCGATTGGGTCAGGTCGACGTAGACCTCCGCGTAATCCTGGATCGTGGCGATCGCGGTGCTTTGGCGGGCGGTCACAAGCGCCCCGGCCGTGACGAGGCTGCGGCCGATGTGCCCGCTGATGGGTGCACGCACCCGTGTGTAGTCCAGCGCGATCCTGGCGGTTTCCGCCTGCGCTTTCGCGACCCCAAGGGCCGCCCGTGCCTGCGCTGCGGCCGACTGGATCTCGTCGTTGCTGTCGTGACTGACGACGCCCGACTCGGCGAGGCGCGCGTAGCGCTCTGCGCGCTGCTTCGCCGTATCGGCGGCGGCGGAGGCCGAGGCGACATGGGCTTCGGCGCTGCGCAGGGCAGCCTCGAAGGGAGCGGCGTCGATCTGGTACAGCGGCTGGCCAGCCTTGACCTGCGCACCTTCCTCGAACAGGCGCGACTGGATGACGCCATCGACCTGCGGCCTGACTTCGGCGGTGCGCAGGGCACTGATGCGCCCGGTCAGTTCTGTGCTGAGGTTGACCTCCTGCTCGGTCACCACGAGGTAGCCCACTTCGATCGGACCGCCGAAGCCCCCCTTGCTACCCGGGCTGCCGCCACCGCCGGGTGAGCCGCAGCCGGCGAGGAGGGTCACGCTGAGGAGCAGCAGGAGGCGCAAGGCAGGAACGGACACGGCTGTCGGCATGGGGCTCTCGGGCAGGGAGGCAGGAGGATCAGTCCCGCTGACTTGAAAGGCGCCCAATTCTGCGGTCGGGCCGCTGGCCTGTCCAACGGATTGCGTCAATCGGTCGAACCGGCGCGGTGGGTGATAAGGTCCGGCGTGTCGGGGGCAGGATCTGCGCAGACGGAGGCGGGATGAAGTCGACGGCCGAGCGGACGGGAGCACAAGGGGCCGCGCTGGCCGCGATCGCCTATTTCGGTCCATTGGCCGCGCTGCTGTCGGCGCTGGACCCCGTGGGGCCGTTTTTCGACATCACCATGACCTCCTTGCTGAAGGAACGGTTGCACGCCAGCGCCGCCGAGGCCGCCACGTTCCGGCTGCTGACAGCCCTGCCGGTCTATGCGTCCTGCCTGTTCGGTTTCGCCCGGGACCGGTGGCGGCCGTTCGGGTGGGGAGACCGCGGTCACTTGCTCGTCTTTGGCCTCGTGACCGCCGCGGTGATGGGCTGGCTCGCGCTGCAACCGCTTGAGCCGAGCCGGCTGCTCGTGGGGGTGTTTGCCGTGATGTTGGCGACCCGGTTCCTGATGGCCGCGTTTCAGGGTGCGTTGGCGCGTCATGCGCAGTCGCACGCGATGTCGGGGCGTCTTGCGGCGCTCTGGCA
Organism: uncultured bacterium; assembly: GCA_963978075.1. Taxonomy (GTDB): domain Bacteria; phylum Pseudomonadota; class Gammaproteobacteria; order Steroidobacterales; family Steroidobacteraceae; genus CAIKZZ01. Next base: position 3,915 of record CAXBRZ010000191.1, read on the forward strand.
GTTTGCCTCCTTCAGTGTGACGCTGTGCGGCGCGATTTTTGCCGGCGTGATGGCCGAGCGCTCGGCCCCAGGCACCCTGTTCACGATCATCGGCCTGATGGGTGCAGCCGTCGCGGCCTATGCGTGCCTTCGGCCTCCGGGAACGGAGCAGGCCGGCGAGGACACTGCGGCGACGGGCGCCTGGGGTCCGGCGCTCAGGCGTCTGGCGCGACACCGCGCCATCTACCCTGCCGTCATCGGCATGCTGTTGTTCCAGTTCAGTCCGGCGCAGGGCGTGGTGCTGCAGTACTACCTGGTCGAGGGATTGGGGGGATCCCGCGCCTCCTATGGTTACTGGTATGCCGCATTTCTGGCCGGTTTCCTGCCGATGTTCCCCCTCTACGGTTATTTGTGCGCGCGCATTCGCTTCGACCGGTTGCTGCGTCTGAGCGCGTGTTTGGCCATTCCGCAGATGTTGCCCTTGCTGGCCGCCGACGCCCCGACGACTGCCGTCTGGCTGGCGGTACCGGTCGGCATGCTGGGGGGGTTGCTGTGGGCGGCCCTGCACGACCTGGCGATCCGCGCCAGCCCCTGCGGTCTGCAGGGCACCTTGATGATGGTGATTTCGGGGGTGAACGTGCTCGGCGTGCGGGCGGGCGATCTGGTGGGCAGCCACCTATACGGAAGCGGTGGTCCTGCAGGATTTCTCTCCTGTGTGCTGCTCACCACAGCCGTCTATGGCGTGCTGGCGCTGCTCCTCGCTGTCAGGCCACCGGCGGTCCCGTTGCATCCCGATGGTGTCGGTGGCGGCGATGTTGCCGATGGATAATCGAGAAGCTGCCTACGATAACGAATTCAAGTCTATGTAAAAAAGACAAAAAAATCGTCAAAGCTTATTGCGTAAATGCAGAAAGGACGCGTGTACGAAAGTCGTTTTATACTTGTCTCATGAGAGCAGGAGGCTTCCAAGTTGGCGACATTCGACGAGAAGTTGGGCGGATCCCTGGCGCGACTTGAGCGTGTGACCGGCAATGGCCGCACCGTCTTCGCGGCCCGCGAACTGGGTCGGGTGCACCGTGACCGCCTGATTGGCGCGGGTCACCTCAGGCGCATCATCGGTGGCTGGATGCTGCGGGTGCCGCCACAATCCGAGGCCACCGACGGCACCGCCTGGTGGGCTGCCTACTGGTCCTTCTGTGCCGCCTACTGCGAATCACGCTTTGGTGAGGATTGGCATCTCAGCGCCGAGCAGTCGCTCCTCCTGCATGCCGAGGACACTGTGGTACCCGCGAACCTGGTGGTCTGTGCCCGCAAGGGCCAGAACAATCATCTGGCACTGCTGCACGGCACCTCGCTGTACGACCTGAGGGAGTCCCAGTCTCCGCCGTCGGAGGATATGGTCGTGCGGGAGGGGTTGCGGCTCCTCATGCCTGACGCTGCGCTCGTGCGTGTGCCAGAGGCGTTTTATGTGGCCCATCCGCTGGAGGCGCAACTGGCATTGCGGTCCATTCCGGATGCCTCCGGACTCCTGCGGCGGCTGCTGCGTACCGGTCAACCCGTGGTCGCCGGCCGACTGGCCGGTGCATTGCGGCACATTGGCCGGGTGG